>CAVCFM010000094.1:0-2488 GCA_963601305.1 bacterium
GCCTTAATCAGACCAATGGTTCCAATCGAGATTAAGTCCTCCATGTCCTCCTCTGAATTTTGATATTTTTTTGCCACATGTGCCACCAGGCGCATATTTCTTAAAACCATCTCTTTTTTTGCCTCAAGGTCGCCTTGCTTTATGCGCTGCAGGCATTCATTTTCCTGTTCATTCGTAAACGGAGTCAAAAAAGTTTTCAAAACGCACCTTAAAAGGTTTCTTGATAACATTCTATGTCTGGGGCAAGTTTTGCGTGCTTTTCCCCTCTTTATTATTTCATTTTGACAATTCCTGTGATATGATGATGCAATGATCCGAATATTTGACTATACCGTAGATGCCGCAGAGAGCGGCGAGACAATCCAGACATTTTTAGAAAAAAGAGGGTATTCCCACCCGGTTCTCGTCCACTTAAAAAAGACAACGGAGGGCATCAAAAGGAACGGCAGATGGGACTATCTGCGCACAACCCTAGCTGCCGGGGACACGCTGCACATCACGCTGCGCGAAAATTCCTCCAGCGACATTGTGCCGATGGAGCTTCCGCTTTCCATCTGCTATGAGGACGACGATATCCTCGTGGTAAATAAACCTGCCGGCATGCCGGTCCATCCCTCCCGCGGCAATGAGATGCCATCGTTAGCCAATGCCGTGTGCGGCTATTACAAGGTTCTTGGCATTCCCTATACCTTCCGCTGCGTCAACCGCTTAGACAAGGACACCTCCGGTCTTGTGATCCTTGCTAAGCATATGCTCAGCGCTGCGATTTTAAACAGTGCTATCACAAGACGGGATATCCGGCGGGAATATCTCGCGCTTGTCTCTGGGCATCCCGACACAAGCGGCACCATCGACGCCCCGATACGCCGGGCATCCTGCGATGGTATTCTGCGGGAAGTACATCCCGACGGACAGCGTGCCGTCACCCATTACCGGGTTCTTCTTGCCGCCGGGGACTATACGCTTATCTCCCTGCATTTAGAGACCGGACGCACCCACCAGATCCGCGTCCACATGACACACATCGGACATCCGCTGTTAGGCGACTCTCTATACCGCATTTCCGCTGACGATGCCCAACGGTGCACACAGATAAAGCGGCAGGCTCTACATTCCTACCGCTTACAATTTACTCATCCGATCACCGGAGAGACTATGGATTTTACCGCACCGTTACCCGTTGACATGGCTGCTCTGCTCCCGGAGGGATTTGATGCGCTCCTCTAAATACGCCCGCTCATAGGGGATCTTTCCGGCAAGCAGCTCATCGCGGATAAACTGATTGACTGCCTGCTCGCCCTTAAGCGATAACATCTCAAGCAACAGTTCTAACAGCGCTCTCGTATCCTCGTGCAGCACATGGAATTTCTTGCCATTCTCATAGTAGTCCAATGGACTATGATCCGTATAGTGATCCTTCAGATAATTTTTCGACGCCGACACGCGGTCCACATACATTTCCGCCACATAATTGATCGGCATCTTCATGCCGCAGAGCCCCTTGTGCTCTTCCGTGCCATCCTTTTTATCCGGCACACCATAATCAATCCAATATTCCATATGATGTTTGTTGCGCCCCTTGTGGTGCAGCCATGCAGACGAATATCCCTTGTCCATTCGCTCCGCATTGTTCGGGCTCATCGTCCCCTGATAATATTTGCACCCCACCAGAAACTCCGTGGGTGTATATTTGGACAGATCATGCAGCAAGCCCTGCTTGTAAAGTCCGATTGCAAAGCACCCTTTCATCACCAGATGTCTGTGGTGCGTAATTGTTCGAAAATGCTTCCATATATTCATGTCAAGTTCCTACTTCCCAATCAAAATCATAACCGACTGACCGTTTATGGCAATCTGCGCTTCTTTTTGTAAAAGCGCTTCCTCCAAAAACGGTTCCGTTCCAGCTGCGGTATCCATCACAAGATACCACTTTTTTTCCTCGGGCAGCTTTGGCAGCGCAAGCCTGCCCGGACCGAGATGAAAATTATATCCGATGTAGATAAAATCATCCTCCGTGCCATCTGCACGCTTTGTGTAAGCGCCGCAATACATCATGCCAACCGCCTGCGCCTCCCCGGGCAACTCTGACACCCACGCACTCTCTCCATGATAGGACAGATCCGGGTATCCCTTCCTCTTATAATCAGAAAGCTGCTTCGGCTCCTCCGACGCCAGCGCGGGATGTTCCCTGCGAAAGGCTGCAAGGCGCTGCACATACGACGTGAGCCACGCATACTTTGCGCCTGCCCTCCAGTTCACCCATCCGATGGCATTGTCCTGGCAATAGGCATTGTTATTGCCCTTCTGGGTATTGCCCATCTCGTCTCCCGCACAGATCAGCGGAATCCCCTGCCCACACATCAAAATCGCAAACGCATTGCTAAGCTGGCGTTCCCGGACTGCCTTCACATAGCGCTTTGCCGTCTTGCCCTCCGCGCCGTAGTTGTTGCTGTAATTCCAGTTGCTGCCATCGCAGTTATCCTCGCCG
>CAVCFM010000095.1:0-2076 GCA_963601305.1 bacterium
TTCTAAGTTCCTCAATCGTTGTAACATCTTTAAACCATTTCTTCATACTTCATCTTCTCCTTTTGTTCTCTAAAAAATGGCAACAAAAAAAGACATTTTAACGACTTGTCTAGGTCGTGCTGATTGACCGCATATACAGAAGGGCCAGTTACAATCTGGCTTTGCTTTAAAAAGTACCACAGGTTGTTTGTTTCAGATATTACTTTCCAACCATTTAAATTATTCTTTTATCTCACTGCGATAATCATGAAAAACTCTCCCATTATCACAGGCTTGTCTTTATATGTCCAACGATAATTTTTTAACACAACCCTGATATATTCTCATTACATCTGAAATCGAACAGATAAATTTCTCGCTCAATTTCTTATCTTACTTATATTATGTAATCTCTTTGCATAATGCATATGCCATTTTCCATTTTCTTTTTCATCTCAAATCCCAATCTCTGATATAGGGAAATAGCTCTACTATTTTTTTCAAATACATATAAGAAAATAGATTCTTTCGTTTCCAAGCAGCACTTTTCTATCACAGTTGTTCCAATTCCCTTCTGACGATGCTCCGGCAAAACATATAAATCATCTATTTCCATTTTTTCATTAGATTTATGAAAATAATAATATCCCACCAAATCCCCGTCAAGCAAAACGCAAACATACTCACTAATATTTGTCTTAATTTTATTGTATATCCATTCAAGTGTCTTTTCATAATTAATTCTTTTGACATCTTCATATATATCAATCTGCTCTTTACTCAAATCAAATATACGACCAATATCTTTTTCTTGCGCTTTTATAAAACTTAACTGCATTTTCTCTTGCTTTCCTCTACATTTTTTCGAATACATCCGAATATGTATTTATCATTCAAAAGCTCATATGTCAAGTTTTAATTCATATAAACTATTATTTCTATCTCCCTATAAGTTGCTTATAATATTGTTGGAAAAGATCCACCTTTATATTCCTTTTCTTTCCTTTATACTCCACTCGTGTTCCCGGTCTTGGAATTATTTCCCACATTTCTGCATCAGAACCACCGACTCAACATGCTTCGTATACGGGAACATATCGACCGGCGTGCACTCCACCGCCTGATATCCGTGTTTTGTCAGGTACTTCAGATCCCGTGCAAGTGTCTCCGGGTTACAGGAGACATACACCACACGCTTCGGCGAAAGTTTTACGACTGAACTTAAGAACGCCTCATCGCTTCCTGCCCTCGGCGGGTCCATGAATACAACGTCCACATCTGCGTCCTTCTCCGTGCGGGAATCGCCACCGAACTCTGCCATTTCCACCATGAACTTTCCGGCATCCGCGTTGTAGAACTGCACATTTTTGATCTGATTTCGCTTCGCATTCGTGATGGCATCGCGCACGGCTTCCTTGTTCAGTTCCACACTGATGACTTCCTTTGCACCTTTTGCAGCGATCAGACCGATAGTTCCAATGCCACAGTAGGCATCCACGACGCGCTCTTTTCCGGTAAGCCCGGCATACTCGATCGCCTTGTTATAAAGCTTCTCGGTCTGCACCGGATTTACCTGGTAAAAAGATTTTGGAGAAATACGGAATGTGCAGCCGCAAAGGGTGTCCTCGATATAGCCCTTGCCGTAAATCGTCGTCTCTTTTTCGCCTAGCACCATGCTGGTCTTTTTGTCATTCACGTTAATGACGATCGTGGTAATCTCCGGATGTAGTTTGCGCAGCGCCTTCACAAAATTGTTTTTGGATGGAAGGATCGGTGAGCCAAGTACCAGCACCACCATGACCTCCCCGCTGTGGAATCCGCGCCGCACCAGCACGTGGCGGAACAGTCCGTATCCGGTATCCTCATCGTAAGTTTTTATCTTAAACGAGCGCAAAAGTCCGCGGATATCTCTTATGATCGCACCGGAAATCTCATCCTCAATCTCGCAGCTGTCGATATTTACCACATCGTGGGTTCCGGCTGCATAGACGCCGGAAATAATTGTGCCCGGCGCCATGTTGCCCCGGCGATTAGCAGCTCCGCGCCCGGCTGCGCCGCCGCGCCCTTTTTTTACAATATCAAATACCGCATGAACTT
>CAVCFM010000096.1:0-4469 GCA_963601305.1 bacterium
GGAGCATGGACATAAGGTTTACACCTATTACCGCTCCAACAGTGAGTTAAACGAAAAGGGAATCTTAGGCAAATTGCTGCTTCCGTTTACGGCGGTGTATTCGTTTAAGACGGCAAGAGAGGTTAAAAAAATCATCCGTGAGAACAAGATTGATATTGTTCATGTGCACAATACCCTTACGATGGTGAGTCCATCGGTGTTCTATGCGGCAAACAGATGCAAGGTGCCGGTGGTACAGACTTTGCACAATTTCCGTATGCTGTGCCCGGCAGGTTCCTTTTTCCGGAATAACGTCATCTGTGAGGAATGTGTGCAGCACGGCATGAAGTGTGCGGTAAAGCACAAATGTTACCGTGGAAGCACTGCGCAGACGATTGTGAGTGCGGCTATTTTGCAGATACACCGTTTCCTTGGAACATACCGTAAGGTCAATTTTATCTGCCTGACGGAATTTAACCGGAACAAGCTGCTGAACTCCTTAAAAAAACCGATCGTGGACCCGGATAAAGTCTACATCAAACCGAATTTCACGTTCGCGGAGGGAGTAGTGCCAAGTGAGCGCGAGTCGGAGGAGGACTACTTCCTGTTTGCCGGTCGTGTGGAGGCGTTAAAGGGAATTGATATCGCCATCAAGGCGTTTGAAAAACTGCCCGAAGAGCGGCTTTATATTGCAGGAAGAGGACCGATGATGGAGGAGATGCAGGCGTATGTGGCAGAGCATCATATGGAAAACGTGCGTTTCCTTGGTTATCTCCAGAAGGAAGAGATGTCGGAGCGTTTTTATCATGCCAAGGCGGTCATCATGACTTCACAGTGCTATGAGGCGTTTGCGATGACGATCGCAGAGGCGTATTCCTACGGCGTGCCGGTCATTGCCGGACGTGTGGGAAATATGGACGGCATGGTAAAAGAGGGGAAGACCGGGGTCAAATTTACCTATAATTCTGCGGAGGATCTCGCAGAAAAAATTAAGGAATTTAACGAGATGGATCTGGCGGAGCTTAAGGAAAATGCCAGAGACTTCTACGAGACGCGTCTTAGACCTGAAGATAATTACAAGCTGTTAATGCAGATTTATGAGGATATATCAAAATGAAAAAGGTATTGTTCATCACAAATATACCATCTCCGTACCGGGTGGATTTCTTCGCTTTTTTGCAGAAAAACTACCCGCAGTATGAGTTCCACATTTTATTTTCCGGTGCCGGCATGGAAAACCGGAAATGGAGTGTCGAGTTAGCGGAGCTTTCCAATTACACATTTTTAAAATCAAAGACGATCATCATTCGCAAACGGTTTGACGACCGCTATGTGTTTGTGCCGGTGGGCGTGGAAAAGGCATTGAATCAGATCCGCCCGGATGTCGTGTTTGCCATGGAATATAATCCGACGATCCTGCGTGCGGTGCACTGGTGCAGAAAGAAAAAAATCCCGTTTATCAGCTGGACGGACGGAACCTTAAACTCCGAGAAGAACATCGGAAAAGTACAACGCCTGTCGAGAGCTTATATCATTAAGCGTGCAGCGGCGTTTGTTGCGAGCAGCACAGCCTCGCGGGAGGCACAGATCGCCTATGGAGCGGATGAGAAAAAGTGCTTTATCTCGTATCTCACCGTGGACATTGACAAATATCTCTGTGAAAAAGAGACCTACCATGGCAGACAGCTGCTGTATGTGGGAAGTCTGATTCAGCGCAAGGGTCTGGACTTGCTGCTTCCGGCACTGGCAAAGACATCGGATGATATCCGGCTTGTCATTGTCGGCGAGGGCGCAGAAAAAGAAAATCTGCTGCACCAGGCGAGAGAGCTTGGGATCGAAGAGCGGATCGACTTCCGGGGATTCGTGGAGGGAGCGCCTCTGCGGGAACTTTATCACACGTCAGATATTTTTGTGCTTCCGACCAGAGAGGACTGTTTTGGTCTTGTGATCCTCGAGGCGATGTGTGCCTCTCTGCCGGTCATCTCTTCCAAATATGCGGACGGAGCCTTTGACCTGGTGGAGGAAGGGAAGAATGGTTATATCATAGACCCGGAGGATGCCGAAGCGTTTGCGAAAACCATCGACGATGCCTTTGCGGACGAGGAGCAGCTTGCCCGCATGGGAAGATACAGCTACGAGAAGGCACATGAGTTTGCATTTGCCGAGGTGGCAAAGGGATGCATCAAAGCATTGGAGTATACACTATGAGAAAGAAAAAGATTTTATTTAATGGTCTGGGAAACCGCGGCTGGATCGGCGGACTTTACTATCTGAAAAATATTATTTTCAGCATTTTGCAGAATCCGGCGATCACAGACCGGTTTGACATTGTCGTGCTGATCGACGGGGCACATGCCGATATTTTTGAAAGCTTTAAGGGGAAGATTGACATCCGCGTCTATGACGGGGAGAACAAGATCAAGCTGGCACTCTATGAGATGAAGCTGATATGGTTCGAGGGCGTCGCATACTGCTATGCCTTGGAACTCAACAAAATCGGCAGACTCTTTGCAAACCGTGGTATTTTCTGGATACCGGATTTCCAGCATCGCACGCTGCCGGAGTTCTTTTCGCCGGAAGAGTTAGAGCGCAAAAAACAGACCGATACGGCGATGGTGATGCGCAGCAACCCGATGGTGTTAAGCAGCAACGATTCCAGGCACGACTTAGAAAAATTTTATCCGGAACACAAATGCCCGGTGGAGGTGGTACATTTTGTGTCCTATATAGAGCCGGAGATTCGTGCGATCACGCCGGATATGGAGCAAAGTGTCGCAGAAAAATTCGGGCTCAAGAAAAACTATATCTATCTGCCGAATCAGTTCTGGCAGCATAAGAACCATATTGTTGCAGTCAAGGCAATCGAGCTGATCAAGAGCCGTGGGCTTCTTCCTGACTATGATTTTGTGTTCACAGGGAACCTGGAGGACTACCGCAATCCCGCATACATCGACCAGTTAAAAGCGGTGATGGAGGCAGAAAATGTGCGTGACTGCATCAAACTGTTGGGATTTGTGGAGCGCAAGGAGCAGCTTTGCATTATGAAAAATGCGAAGTTTTTAGTGCAGCCATCCCTGTGTGAGGGATGGGGAACCGTGCTTGAGGATGCAAAAGTTCTCGACAAGACGGTGCTGCTTTCCGATATTCCGGTGCACAGAGAGCAGAAGAATGAAAAATGCAGACTGTTTGACCCGCATAACCCAAAGGAGCTGGCAGATCTTATCGTAGAGACTGCGGCTTTGGACTTTTCGGAGAGTGTGGAACATGGTATTATGGGAATGTACCGCGAGGCAGCAGAGTACTCGAAATCATTGGAGCGCGTATTCAAGAAGTATGGAGATTAATATGAAAAAAATGCTGATTACCGGCGTGAACGGTTTTATCGGAAGAAGCGCCAAAGAATATTTTGAAAAAGCATATGACATCGTGGGGATCGACATTGCAGAAAAATATATGGGCAGGGAAGATACGGGAAGCCTGACGTATTATCAGTGCAATATGTCCAAGGACCCGGCAGAGCTTTCCATGCTCATGAGCAATGTGCAGCCGGATGTGATCCTACACTGCGCAGGAAGCGCCAATGTGGGCGCTTCGGTCTTAAATCCCATGGCGGACTTAGATGGCAACCTTCACAGCCTGTATCAGCTGTTGATATCGCTAAAGGCAATCGAGAAGAAGCCGAAGATCATTTTTATGTCAAGTGCAGCCGTCTATGGCAATCCGGTCAGCCTGCCGATCAAAGAGACAGACACACCGGCGCCGATATCGCCGTATGGGCTTCACAAGCTCATGTGTGAGCAGCTGTGCCATTACTATAATGAGGTGCACGGGTACCATATCCGCTGCATCCGTATTTTTTCCGCTTACGGAAGCGGTATCCGCAAGCAGATATTCTGGGATATTTATCAGAAATATTTAGCGAACGGTAAGATCAACCTGTTTGGAACCGGGGACGAGACGAGGGATTTTATCCACGTATCGGACATCATGTATGCGATGGACTGCATCTTAAATTACGACGGCGCCGAGGAGATTTTTAACGTGGCAAACGGCGAGGAGATTTCCATCCGCGATCTGGCGGTTTCCTATGCAAAAAAGCTGGGCGAGACCGCGGATAGCGTAAGCTTTAACGGCGAGGTAAAGGCGGGGGATCCGAGAAACTGGCAGGCAGACATCTCCCTGCTAAAAAAGACCGGATATGCGAAGAAGGTTGAATTTTCCGACGGCGTTGGCGATTATGTGGACTGGGTAAAGAAGCAGGGCGTATAGTGCGAAGGAGAAAGCTTTTGCACGGGAATGGAGATTTATGGGAAAGATCTATGTGTTAAACCAGAGGCAGGAAGAGACATTTGATGCCGCAGGCAAGGCGATGCGGGATGTGTTTTCGGTGCTGGCGGACAGGAAGGCGGACGTGATATGGAGTATGCCAAAGAGCAGCAGCAAGTTCTTAAAGGCACTTGATCTGCCGTATCTGATCTGTTTTTTGCTGC
>CAVCFM010000097.1:0-2903 GCA_963601305.1 bacterium
CTTATCTCCCATGGAGAATACTTCCACGCCCTGCTTCTCGCCGTTGATCTGCAACTGTTCAATCGCCGCCGGACGGTATACGTCACATGCAGTCAGAAGAACTTTCTTGCCCTTCTGCTTGAACTTACCGGCAAGCTTCGCTGTGGTGGTCGTCTTACCAGCTCCCTGTAATCCGGTCATCATAATGACCGTGAGAGCCTTGCCCGGCTGCAGTGTGATCTCAGATGTCTCAGAGCCCATCAGCTTGACCATCTCTTCATTTACGATCTTGATGACCATCTGTCCGGGATTCAGTCCGTTCATCACATCCTGTCCCACAGCACGCTCCTGCACATCGCGCACAAACTGCTTTACCACTTTGAAGTTGACATCCGCCTCCAACAATGCAAGCTTTACTTCCTTGAGTGCCGCTTTTACATCGTCCTCTGTCAGACGCCCCTTGCTCCGCAGATTCTTAAATACATTTTGAAGTTTTTCAGATAAGCTGTCAAATGCCATCTATAACTCCTCTAATATCTGATTGGAAATCTGTTCGATCTCCTCCATAATTGCAACTTCATGATTCTTCTGGAACTCTCCCGCCAGTTCATGGATACGTCCGACCTTCTGCTTTGCCGACAAGAACTTCTCGATCAGATGCAGTTTTGATTCATATCCTTCCAGCGTCTTCGTACAGCGCTTCACCATATCGTGAACCCCCTGCCTGCTGATGCCTTCCTCGTCTGCGATCTCGCCTAACGATAAATCGTTAAACACAAAGTCTTCGTATATCTTTCTCTGATGTTCGTTCAGCAGTTCTCCATAGAAATCATAGAGATAAGCCTGCTCAATTTTTTCTTCCATCTCAAATCACCTGTACTAAGATACCATACAAAAAAACAGGTGTCAAGTATTTTTTCTTGACACCTGCAAAAATATTTTTCGGCAGTGCCTACCTCGGTTGGACAGAGATAGACACTGCATAAATATGCTCTATAAGCTTGTGCGGACAAGCTTCGGCTTATATCCTTCTCTCTCAAGGGCTTTGATGATCTGTTTTTTGTGATCGGTTCCAAAGCACTCTAATGTGATGCGCAGCTCCACTGCCGCGCTGCGGTTTGTGGATACAAACTGGTTGTGCTCAAGTTTGATGACATTTCCCTGTTCTTTGGCAAGAACAGCGGATACCTTGGAGAGTTCTCCCGGTTTGTCCGGCAAGAGCACGGATACCGTGAAGATACGGTCGCGCAGGATAAGTCCCTGCTGTACCACCGATGACATTGTGATGACATCCATGTTGCCGCCGCTTAAGATGGATACCACGCGCTTGTCGGAGACATCCAGGTGTTTTAATGCCGCAACGGTCAAAAGTCCGGAGTTCTCTACGATCATCTTGTGATTTTCCACCATATCAAGGAATGCTGCGACTAACTCGTCATCCGTAACCGTAATGATGTCGTCAAGGTTTTTCTGAATATACGGGAAAATCTTGCTTCCCGGTGTCTTTACTGCGGTTCCGTCTGCGATCGTGCTGACTGAAGGCAGGGTCACTACCTTTCCTGCCGCAAAGGATGCCTGCATGCAGTTTGCACCAGCCGGCTCCACACCGATAACTTTGATCTTCGGATTTAACAGCTTTGCAAGGGTGGATACGCCTGTGGCAAGTCCGCCGCCACCAATTGGCACCAAAATATACTCTACCAGCGGAAGTTCTTTGAAAATCTCCATGGCGATCGTTCCCTGTCCGGTTGCCACTGCGAGATCATCAAACGGATGGATAAAGGTATACCCCTCTTTTTCTGCCAGCTCATAGGCTTTCTGGCAGGCCTCGTCGTAGACATCTCCATACAGTACAACCTCTGCGCCGTAGCTCTTGGTGCGGTTGACCTTGATCAACGGAGTCGTGGTCGGCATCACGATCACTGCCTTGCATCCATAGCATTTTGCAGCGTATGCCACGCCCTGTGCATGGTTGCCGGCAGAGGCTGTAATCAGACCTCTCTCACGCTCTTCCTCTGACAGTGTGCTGATCTTATAGTAGGCACCGCGCACTTTGTATGCGCCGGTAAACTGTAAATTCTCCGGTTTTAAATACACCTTATTGCCGGTCTGTGCGCTTAAGTAATCACTGTAGACTAATTTGGTCTCCAAGGTTACTTCTTTGACTTTTTCACTTGCTTCTTCGAATTTTTCCAATGTCAACATGTCTCTCTCCATTCTGCCCGCTGGGGCGCCTATGCTTCCTGTATATCAAACAACGCATTTACAAATTCATTCGAATCAAACTTCTGCAGATCCTCGATGGTCTCACCCACACCGATATATTTGACCGGAATTCCAAGTTCTGAGTGGATTGCCACCGCAATACCGCCCTTGGCAGTTCCGTCCATCTTTGTCAAAATGATACCCGTGATATCTGCTACCTCGGAAAACTGTCTCGCCTGGTTTAAGGCGTTCTGTCCAGTGGTCGCATCTAACACAACCAACGTCTCACGGTATGCATCCGGATATTCTTTTTCTAAGATACGGTTGATTTTTTTCAGCTCCTCCATCAGGTTCTTCTTATTGTGAAGACGCCCTGCGGTATCGCACAGCAGTACATCTGCATTTCTCGCCTTTGCGGCTGCCACTGCATCGTACACCACGGCTGCCGGGTCTGCACCCTCCTGACCGCCGATCATCTCAACCCCTGCACGGTTCGCCCACTCAGAGAGCTGGGCACCTGCCGCTGCACGGAAGGTATCTGCCGCTGCAAGCACCACGCGCTTGCCCTGGTCCTTTAACTTTCCCGCCAGCTTGCCCACCGATGTGGTCTTTCCGACGCCGTTGACACCGATCACTAACACAACCGACTTCTCATTTTCAAAGCGGTACGCGGTCTCTCCCACATCCATCTGCTCTTTGATGCTGTTGATCAGCAGCTC
>CAVCFM010000097.1:2913-7993 GCA_963601305.1 bacterium
GCTCCTTGATATGATTTTCCTTAACTTTCTGCTTCAGGTTCTCGATGATCGCCTCTGTGGCATTCACACCGATATCGCCCATGATCAGGATTTCCTCGATCTCTTCATAAAAATCGTCGTCGATGCTGGAAAATCCGTTAAAAATGGAATCAATTCCCGATACAATGTTATCTCTTGTCTTGGTGAGCCCGGACACCAGCCGGCTCCAGAATCCCTTCTTTTCTTCGCTCATAAAAAACTCCTCCTTACTTATCTAAATCACCCTCGATCAGGTTTACCGATACCAGCGTGGACACACCTTTTTCCTGCATCGTGATACCGTACAGGCGGTCTGCCGCAGCCATGGTGCCGCGTCTGTGCGTGATGACGATAAACTGTGTATTCTGGGTGAGCTTATGTAAGTATTTTGCAAAACGGCTTACGTTGGAGTCATCCAGCGCAGCCTCGATCTCATCCAGCAGACAAAACGGCGACGGTTTTAAGTTCTGGATGGCAAACAACAATGCGATCGCAGTTAACGACTTCTCTCCACCGGACATCTGCATCATATTCTGCAGTTTCTTTCCCGGCGGCTGGGCGATGATACGGATTCCACACTCCAAGATATCCTCATCCTCCACCAGCTCTAAGCTGCCCTTTCCGCCACCGAAAAGTTCCTTGAATACCTTGTCAAACTCCCGCTGGATTTCTGCGAACTTCTCCAAAAACTGCTTGCGCATTCCGGTATCGAGTTCCTCAATGATCCCGACCAGTGTCGCCTCCGCTTCCACAAGGTCATCATGCTGTGTCTTTAAGAACTCATAGCGCTCCGATATCTCCTTGTAGTCCTCAATGGCATTGACATTGACATCACCGAGCTTGCGGATCTCATCTTTGATCGCCGCGATCAGCTTCTTGATCGCCGGAAGGTCGTCGTACTCAGCATTGCGCAGCTCCATCGCCGCGTGCAGCGTCAACTCATACTCTTCCCACATGTAATTATTCTGATACTCGTGGGCTTCCTCAAGCTTCTCACGCTGACTGTTCAGTCGGAAAATCTCTTTGTCCAGATCCGATATCTTCTTTGAGATATCTTCCCTCTTCTGGAAAAATCCCTTGTACTCGGTGGACATTTCCTCTCTGCGCGCCACACTCTCTTTTAACTGGGCATCCAGCTTTGCGTAAGCCTCATCGGAAGCTAAAATCGTCTTCTTAATCTCCTCGATGTCCCTGCGCTTTTTCTCGGCGTCTTCTTTTGCACTCTTGGCGTCCGTCACAAAGCTCTCACGCTCATCCTCGTAGCGCTTGATCTCTCCGGTTACACGCTCTAAGTTCTGCAGCACGAATTCCACCTTCTGGCGGATTGCCGCCTCCTCAAACTGCACTTCGGAAACCGCCTTGGACGCTGCCTCCTCTTTGCCTGCATTGGCATCTAATATCTCCTGATATCTGCTGCTCTCCGCCTCGATCTCCGCCTCGCGCTTCTTTGCAGCCTCGATCTCCTCTGCGATCTGTGCTTTGCTCTGATTGATTTCCGTAAGCTGGCTCTCAATCTCGCGGTTCTCGAGCTGCAATCCTGCATAAACGCTTTCGCTCTCGTTTTTCTGCTCCATCGCCCGCTCTAAGTTCATCTTGGCTGTATTCTGTAAAATATACTGCTCCTGCAATGCGGCTTTATTCTTCTCAATATCATCCTGTAACAGGCTGTTTGCCGTGCGGATGTCCTCGATGCGGTTTTTGTGCTCCGCAATCTCTTTTTCGAGAGCTGCCACATGACGTTCCAGCTCTTCTATCTCACGCTTGCGCGCCAGCAGATTGCTGCTGTTTTTAAATGCACCACCGGTCATGGAACCGCCCGGGCTTAAGTATTCGCCCTCAAGCGTTACGATATGCAGCGAGTAATGATTCTTGCGGGCAAGCTTGATCGCATAGTCGATGTTCTCCGTCACGATCACTCTGCCCAGCAGATATGCCGTGACACCCTCGTATTTTGCCTCGGTGCGGACAAGTGTATTCGCAAGACCAATGACGCCCGGCTCTTTTAAGGCGTCCATATTTTTGAAGTTGCCCTTGCCGTCCACACTGGTAAGCGGAAGAAACGTTGCACGGCCGAATTTATTCTCCTTGAGGTAGGCGATCATCTTCTTCGCCGTATCCTCATCCTCGGTGACAATGTTCTGGATATTGCCGCCAAGCGCTGTCTCGATGGCAATCTCGTACTTCTTATCCACCTGGATCAAATCGGAAACGACGCCGAGCAATCCCTTATTCTGCGCTTTCTGCTCCATGACGCGGCGGATGCTGTTGCCGTATCCGTCATAGCGCTCCGCAATGTTGCGCAGGGACTCTAAGCGCGACTGCTCTTTGTGATACTTTGCCACTGCCTGTTCTAACTTCTGGTTCGTCTCGATGGATTTGCGCTTCCATTCTTTGGTCTGGCTTTCCATCTCAGCAGCCTGCTTCCTGCTCTCTGAAATCTGGGCATTGACCGTATCCAAATCCTTCTGGTAGCCTTCCAGAACAGATTCCAGATCCGCTTCCTGGGTCTTTCTCGCCAAAAGTCGCTGGGTCAGCTGTGCCTTGCGGATGTTGATCTGCTCCATCATCGTATCAAAACGCTGCTGTCTTGCCTTGATGGATGCTTTTTTATTCAGCAGTTCCATCATCTCATTCTTACCGCGCTCAATGCCCTCGCTGCACTTCGCGATCTCTGCGGCTAACTGCTTCTGATGCTCCTCCGCCTCATTTTTTCGCTGCGAGATCTCTGCAAGGCTCTGATCTAACTCTGCTTTTTCGGCATCGTAACCAGCTTTTGCCTCCTCGCGCTCCTTTTTATCCCGGTCGATGGAGTCCAAACGGCTCTGCAGATGTTCATCCGTCATCTCCGCCGAGTGGATCTGCTCATTTAAGACGTTGATCTGTCCTTCTAATTTGCCCTTTGTGACCGTGGAATGGTTCAGTTCTTCCCGGAGTGACTCAATCTGCTCGTCCATGGAAGCCATGCTCTGCTCCATCTTCTCATAGTCCGATCTGACACTCTCATAGGACGCGTTGGCATCCTTTAACTCGGCATCCGCAATCTGGAATTTGTCCTGCACTTCCTTTAACTGATTCTCAATGCGGTCCACTTCCATAAGGAACATATTCACATCGTAGGTTTTTAATTCTTCTTTTTTCTTGAGATAGACTCTCGCCTTCTCCGCCTGACGCTCCAACGGTCCTACCTGGCGCTCTAACTCTGATAAAATATCATTGACACGCACCAGATTTTCCCGCTCGTTTTCAAGCTTCTTCTGGGCAGTTGCCTTGCGCTTTTTGTATTTGACGATCCCGGCAGCCTCGTCGAACAGCTCACGACGCTCCTCCGGCTTGCCGCTTAGGATCCGCTCGATCTGTCCCTGTCCGATGATGGAATACCCTTCCTTACCGATACCGGTATCATAGAAAAGTTCCGTCACATCCTTAAGACGACAGGGATTTCCGTTGATCAGGTACTCGCTCTCGCCGGAGCGGTAGACACGCCTCGCCACCGTCACTTCCTCAAAATCCACCGCCAGCTTATGGTCGGAGTTGTCCATTGTGATGGCAACATACGCATAACTTAAAGGTTTCCGGTTCTCGGTTCCCGCAAAAATAACGTCCTGCATGCTTGCGCCACGCAGCTGTTTGGCGCTCTGCTCACCGAGCACCCAGCGCACCGCATCTGCGACATTACTTTTACCACTTCCGTTCGGTCCTACAATTCCCGTGATCCCGTTGTGAAAATCAAATACAATTTTGTTGGCAAAGGACTTAAATCCCTGCACCTCTATGCTCTTAAGATACATACCTTCCTCACTTTTACCGCACTAGATTCGTCTCACAGGGAAACACCTTCACTGTGGAGCAGCAGCAATGCCTGATATGCCGCCTCCTGCTCTGCCGCTTTCTTCGTGTGACCTTCGCCTTCGCCCACCACGCGCTCGCCGATGCATGCCTGCATCTTAAACCTTTTGTCGTGGTCCGGTCCCACTTCCTCCAAGAGGACATAGTGCAGTGACTCCTCGTAATTGCCCTGCACCACCTCCTGTAAAATAGTCTTGCTGTCGTAAAACAGCTTCTTATGCTCAATATCCGTCAGGATAAAACGACAGATAAACGCTTTTGCCGGCTCAAATCCGCCATCCAGATAAATGGCGCCGATGACAGCCTCCAGTGCATCCGATAAAATGGATTTACGCTTTCTGCCGCCCGTTAAATCTTCGCCTCTGCCAAGATATAAGTAATCTCCCAGATCCAGTTCTCTCGTGCACAATGCCAGGGTAGGTTCACAGACGATACTTGCCCTTAACTTGGTCAGGTCTCCCTCCGGCAGATTCGGATAATTCTGATATAAAAATTCACTGGATACGACCTCTAACACCGCATCCCCCAAAAACTCCAGACGCTCATTGTCGGAAAGCTTTTTCATATGTTTTTCATTTGCAAAGGAACTGTGGGTAAGTGCCTGGCGAAGCAATCCCTCCTTCGCAAACCGATACCCAATCTTCTCCTGTAGTTCTGTCAGCTTTGACATAATAACCTCCTTAGCCGAAAAGAGAGGCCATTACAGCCTCTCTTCATGCAACACTATCTGACCGCTCCGGTCTGACTATGCGTTTAATGCATTCTTAATCTTGTCCACAGCGTCTGATACAGTCACGATATCCTCTGCATCTTCATTGGCGATCTCAATGTCAAACTCTTCCTCAATTCCCATAATGATCTGGAAAATATCAAGAGAATCTGCGCCGAGGTCATCCACAAATGTGGTGTCCATCTGAATCTCTTCCTCATCTACATTCAAAACCTCTGCAATGATTTTTTTCAGCTTTTCAAATTCCATAATTACATTCCTTCCTGTTCCTTCGAACATATAATATTTTTCTTGATTTTTTCGTTAATATCCTGTTCCCCAAAGGTAACACACTGATAAATAGAATGGGTGATCTCCCGCGCCTTGGCGCTTCCATGCGTCTTCACCACAAGACCGTTAAGTCCGAGCAATGGCGCGCCGCCGTATTCTGTCGCATCAAATGTCTTAAGTGTACTCTTAAGTGCCGGAAGTGCTAACGCTGCTCCT
>CAVCFM010000098.1:0-2257 GCA_963601305.1 bacterium
GTTAGAGGCAGCCTATATTGACGGGGCAACAGAATTTACGACATTTTCTAAGATTGCACTGCCGCTTGCAAAGCCGATTGTTGCAACGATAGGGCTTTTTGCAGGGATTGCCTACTGGAATGACTGGCAGAACGGATACATCTATCTGACAAAGCGCACGGATTTGTATTCCATTCAGAATCTGCTCAATCGGATGATCCAGAATATCCAGTTCCTGTCGCAGAGCTCCACGCGGGTATCCAATGCAAATGTGGGACTTTCTACAATTCCGTCTGTATCTGTGCGAATGGCTATGGCGGTTATCGGAATTCTGCCGATAATTATTATATATCCGTTTATACAGAATAATTTTGTAAAAGGTATCACATTAGGCGGAGTGAAAGGATAGGGGAAATTATGGCACAGACAAAGGGTTATTACACAAAAATGAGGATCACGGATTATGGTCCGTATATTACGAAGATCATTCTTCCGTTCGAACAGGAAATTGCGCAGGAAGACAATGATTACCGGGAAAAGTTTTGCGTGTACGTGGAGCGGCTCGATGAAAAAGGTGAGATTTTAGAATTGCCGAAGAGCTGGCTTGCGCTCGATGACAGGGAGCCGAGCAAGGGATATATTCCGGTTACGGATGCGTATCCGTCCGATAAAAACGGAGAAAAATGTGAGCGGGGAGATTTCCTGACACTGGAGATGGCGTACGGACCGCTCTACCCGCTTTCGGCGGCGATATCAGCGCCGAATGGCTATAATGTATATGTGAACAGTGTGTACCGGATTACGCAGATTACGGATATTGCGTCAGAGGGTGGCAATATCAATGGCCTGGTGTATGACTATTCACTGGGCAGCCAGATGCCGGATGCAGCAGGCTTTTTCAATGCGGTGTCGAGCTATAAGGAGCCGCTGAATTACGGATACTTTGTACCGCAGGCAAAAGGAAAGCGTCCGCTTATCATATGGCTGCACGGGGCAGGGGAAGGCGGCGTGGATGCCACGATTGCCTATACCGCAAATAAGGTCGTAAGGCTGGCGTCTCCCGAGGTGCAGGAACTTTTCGGCGGCGCATACATTCTCGCACCGCAGACAAAGACATACTGGATGGATGACGGAGACGGCACGATCGGACAATCCGGGAAGTCAATCTATACCGAGGCATTAAAGGCATGCATTGATGAGTTTGTGGAAAACCATGAGGGAATCGACCCGAGTCGGATTTATATCGGCGGAGACTCCAATGGCGGATTTATGACCATGAAGATGATAATCGCATACCCTGATTTTTTTGCAGCGGCATTTCCAATCTGCGAGGCACTGCGGGATGATACGATCACGGATGAAGATATCAATTCCATCAAGGATATTCCAATCTGGTTTACGCATGCGAAGAATGATCCACTGGTAGTGCCGGATCAATACGTGGTTCCGACTTATGAACGGCTGATAAAAGCAGGAGCACCGGATGTGCATTTTACATTCTGGGATAAGATCTGCGATATTCATGAGGGATTTGTGGATGAACAGGGCAATCCATATGAATATTGGGGACACTTCGCGTGGATTCCGATGTTAAATGATGATTGCAGAACAGATTACGACGGAACACCGGTTGTATATGAGGGCAGGGAGGTAACGCTGCTCCAGTGGCTGGCAATGCATAGCAAGTAAATTGCATAGCAAGTAAATTGCATAGCAAGTAATTGCTATGCAGGTAAACTGAAAATTTTATATGGATAAGACACGGCAGGACATGATGTTGTCCGGCTGTGTCTTTTTTTTGTGCGCTCTGTGCACAAAAAGACTCTTACAACGACTTTCGTTATTCATTTTTACTATAAGACTATTCAAAAGCATTATTTTTTTTATGGACAAAGGGACGATATAATATGGTTATGCATAAAGCTGGTGCGCGCTAAATCTAAACTTATGTATATGGAGGGAAGATGACTGAAAAGTCAATTGAAAAAAAATCATTGAGTAATCTGAAACTTTATGGAGCTCCGTGGTATATCACAATTTTCGCCTGTGTGGTCGTAATTGCAGCGGCTTATCTGGGAGCTCTGGCAACAGATTTCGCAAGTATTATGATCCTGATCATTGCCTATGGTGTTCTGTTTTTTGAACTTGGAGAGCGTTTGCCAATCTGGAATACCTACATTGGCGGTGGTGTGCTGGCAGCTTTTTTTGGTACAGCGATTATTCGTCAGCTTTCGCTGATCCCAGAGGTTTATCTGGACCCGATCGATGAGTTTATCGG
>CAVCFM010000098.1:2267-3452 GCA_963601305.1 bacterium
GTGGAAAGACAGTCGGATTTACGACAATCTGGATTATTGTTCTGATCACAGGTTCCGTGTTGTCGCTGGAAAAAAGGTCCTTTTGAAATCGTTTGTAGGATATTTTCCTGCAATCCTGGGTGGTCTTGCGGCGGCTATGGCGTTTGGTGCACTGGGTGGTTTGATCTTTGGAATTGATCCGGCTACAGTAATTATTAAGTATGTGCTTCCGATCATGGGAGGCGGAAACGGTGCAGGTGCTGTTCCGATGTCTGAGATCTATGAGCGGGTTACCGGACAGTCGGCAGTCAGCTACTATGCATTTGCCATTATTATTCTGACAATTGCCAATATTATGTCTATCATCGCCGGTGCACTATTGAATGCATTGGGTGAAAAATGTCCGAAGCTGACCGGTGACAAGAAGACACTTCTTAGAAACAGCGAGTTTGATGTGGAGGATAAAAAAGAAGCAGAACCGACTTTCGCAGATATGTGTGGAGCAATCATAGTAATTTTCGGAAGCTATGCAGTGGGGCAGTTGTTTGCCGGAAGTATTCTTCCGTCTATTTTTGGAGCACCGATTCACGAATATGCTTATATGATCATTTTCGTGGTCATTTTGTCAGCAACCGGTGTGATCCCGGCAAATATCCGGGCAGGAGCCAAACGTCTGCAGAAATTTGTGAATAAGGCATTTGCCGTTGTTATGATGGCGGGTCTTGGATTTGATTTTGATCTCGGTGAGCTTGTTTCTGCCTGCACAGTATCCAACGTAGTCATCGCATTGCTGGTTGTACTCGGAGCGATTGTTGGAGCAGCTCTGGTTGGTCAGTTGGTTGGCTTCTATCCAATCGATTCTGCGATCACAGCAGGACTTTGCATGGCAAACCGTGGCGGAAACGGCGACGTGGCAGTTCTTGGAGCAGCAAAACGTATGGATCTGATGGCATATGCGCAGCTTTCATCCAGACTTGGTGGCGGAATCGTGCTGATTATTGCAAGTTTCCTATTCTCGTTCTGGGCATAACATAACAAAAAAATAGTTAAGACCACTTTCCTGAAAAAATCAAGGAAGGTGGTCTTAAGTTTTGTGTGGGTAACAGCCTCAGATTCTTTGGAAGAAACTGCCGGATGCCCTTGCCAAACAATAGGCGGAAGTGTATAATTGCAATGATATTTTGAGCGTAAACGGATTCATAGAGG
>CAVCFM010000099.1:0-2463 GCA_963601305.1 bacterium
GTCCATGATAATTCCGTAAACATCCTCAAGTACCTTAAGAGGGTTCTTCTCCATATATTCCTTCTTCACGATCTCATTGAAAAAGCAGGTCGGATTGCCGGTATGGCACGCCACACCCACCTGCGAAACTTTCGCAAGAATTGTATCATAATCACAATCGGCTGTCAAAGATTTTACATACTGGATATGACCGGATGTCATGCCCTTCGTCCACAGTTCACTGCGGCTTCTGCTGTAGTATGTCATCTTTCCGATATTGATGGTCGTGTAGAATGCCTCCTCGTTCATATAGGCGAGCATCAGCACCTCGTTCGTCCGGTAATCCTGCACGATCACAGGGACTAAACCATCGGAATTTTTTTTGAGGTCTGCCCACTCTAAGGCAGGCTCGAAGTTATCCATCTTAATCCCGGCGGAGGAAAGCTGTGACTTAATCTCCATAATATCAGTGTTCGGGTCATTGATAAAACTTCCGGCAATTCCTCTTGTATTCCTGCGCCGCAGCACTTCTATGATCTTCTCATAATCGCACTCGTTGAAATATACGACATAAGGAATGTCGGTGATATTCTCCACCGCATCAAGCATCTGGGTATTTAACACCAGAAGCTCATGAAAATTATCATTCATCTTCTCCTTATACTTAAACAGGAAGTCCACATTTTCAACCGATACCAGGATGCGCTCCTTGCCGAAACGCTTGCTTGCCTCCTCAGCCAGTTCCATGCTGGCGAGCTTGGCTCCGTTTACAATGACCTGCAGACATCCTGCATAGATAAACTTCTTAATGTCCTCGAGGCGGTTAATGTTGCCTCCGGCACACGATTTGATCTCGATATTGCGGTTGATGTTCTTGATGGTGTGGATATTGCGCTCGTGCTCCTCATCGTCATCCGACAGATCAAAGATGATGATCTTGTCGATACCGCTGTCATTATACATACGTGCCAGTTCGATGACATCCTCCGCCATCGGCTCAAAATTGTCACGTCCCTTAACTGCTTTTCCATTCTTCAAATAGATTGTTGCAACTACATTTTTCTGCTCCATAATAAAAATAAGACCTTTCTATTCTAAACTTCCCTTTGTGGAAAGAATTCCATTTATCCTTGGATCAAGCGTCACCGCTTCGTCGAGTGCCCTTGCAAAAGCCTTGAACATCGCCTCTATCATATGGTGGTTATTGCCGCCGTCAAGCACCTTGATATGTAAATTCATGCCTGCCGAATAGGAAATGGCATAAAAAAATTCGCGCACCATCTCTGTATCCATATCCCCCACACGCGGTGTCGTAAACTCAGCGTCAAAATTCAGATAGGGTCTTCCGGACAGATCGATGGCACAGAGCACCAGTGTCTCATCCATCGGAAGCACACAGCTCCCATAGCGCTTAATTCCCTGCTTATCTCCCAGTGCCTCACGGATTGCGCCGCCAAGTACGATGCCGGTATCCTCGATCGTGTGATGGCAGTCTACCTGAAGGTCTCCCGTCACTTTTGCTGTCAGGTCAAAAAAACCATGTCTGGCAAACCCGTCTAACATATGATCAAAAAATCCGATCCCCGTCGCGATATCGCTCTTACCGCTTCCATCCAGTCCAAGAGAAATCTCTATCTCTGTCTCTTTTGTCTTTCGCTTAGCATTTGCCACTCTGTTCATAAACTCCCTCATCTCCACATGAATATTATAGTACGAAACCCGCAAAAAAGAAACACTTTTTCCCCGTTCTACTCCTCAAAACGAACCCGGATGGAATTGGCATGTGCCGTCAGTTTCTCACATTCCGCAAACTGCACAATATCCTTGTATACCGGCTCAAGCGCTTCTCTCGAGTAAGAGATAATGCTGGATTTTTTGATAAAATCATCCACACTAAGCGGTGAGAAGAACTTTGCCGTGCCGTTGGTCGGAAGTACATGGTTAGGTCCTGCAAAATAATCGCCAAGGGGTTCGGAGGAATATTCTCCCAAAAAGATGGCGCCTGCATTGCGGATCTTTGTCATAACCTCAAACGGATTTCGCGTCACGATTTCCAGATGCTCGGATGCAATCTCATTTGCCGTGGCGATCGCGTCCTCCATATTGTCTGCCACAAGAATATATCCATAATTTTCAAGTGATTTCTCGATGATCTCTCTTCTGGAAAGTGTCTCAAGGAATCCGTCAATCTCCACTGAAACCTGCTCTGCCAGTTCTTTGCTTGTGGTGATCAAGATTGCAGAAGCCATCTCGTCATGTTCTGCCTGGGAGAGCAGATCTGCCGCCACATAATGTGGATTGGCGCTCTCATCCGCCAGAACTAAGATCTCGCTCGGCCCTGCGATGGAGTCAATGCTCACATGGCCAAACACTGCCTTTTTCGCCAGTGCAACATAAATATTTCCCGGTCCCACGATTTTATCTACCTTTGGGATGCTCTCCGTTCCAAACGCCATGGCAGCCACAGCCTGTGCGCCGCCGACT
>CAVCFM010000100.1:0-4991 GCA_963601305.1 bacterium
CCCCCGGATTGCACTGGTAATACTGCCTATTACAGTTTTTGCCGTCCCCTCACCATATTGCAGCAATATGCTCCTGTTGATATCGCGAAGCTTATCCGCCGCATCTGGCGTATATTTAATTTGTTTCAATCTCATACCCCCAATTCTTTTTCGAGATCATCCGCATCGACCCATCCCTCTTTGTCTGCACGTTCTTCCACACTCTTTAAATCCAGCATAAGCATCGCAATCGCCTGCTGTCTGAGTGCTTCCTTACCATTTTGCGTCACCAAAAAAGGCAATCCCTCAACATTAATCGATTGTTGAATAAACGTATTAAATGCCTCTGTCAATGTCATCCCGGTCCTGGCATAAATTTCTTCGACGGTCTTTTTTATTTCCGAATTAATTCTTACCTGAAAAGTAGAATCCTTCGGCGCCGCTGCAACATTTAAATATTTTGCCATAATCATCATCTCCTTCTTTTCTTAAATATATCTCTCGCGCGTCCCGATGTCAATACATTGTCATTACATAAACTTCAAGACCCCCTTGGAAACACTCATATCTCCAAGGGGTTCTCACATATAACACCTACCACATTTTATTCATCACCATTATTAAACAGCTCCGATAATTCGTCTGCGTGTTCCTCAAATATGCCAAGCAGATATTTGTTCCAGTGTCTTGCGTCACTGTCGGAATCTCCAAACACATAATCTTCCTGTCCATAGTCTATGACATCAAATCCCGGTGTGGATTTGCTTGCACCGGCTGCGCGGTAAGCGGCTACATCCGCAAGGCTGACGGTTACATTTGAGATATCATCGTAGGATACAAAGCTGCTGATATCCGTTCCGGTTGGCTCGGTCGCATCCCCGTTTTCGGTCTGCGCGGTGGCTGACGTTTTTTCAATGGAAGCCGCACCATCCACATACTCTCCATACATCTGGTCAACATAAAGTGAGAAGCTGTTTCCGAGAACTTCTGACGGCACATGTCCGCCATCCCACTGCCACTCGATATCTGCGTCCACTCCTGCATTTAAGAATGCAATCTGCAGATTCAGTGAGGAAAACATGGACATATCTCCCTCTGCTGCACCCATAACGATGCGCACCCAGGTAGGATTTTCAGTGTCTTCGTCGCCGATATAGTTCAACGGATTATAGAGTTCTACAATGTTATTTCCATACTTATCGCCAGCCTCAATCTCTTCAATATCCGACTTGTACGCCTCTAACATTTCCTCGTAAGTCGCATAGTTGGAAGAATCGGTGCTGCTTCCTGCCGCCTGGGTCGTTCCTGCATCCGGTGTTCCCACATCCATGGTATCTCCAGCACTGTTTGCTGCCACATCACTGTTTGCAAAACTGCGGTCACCCGCTGCTGTGTCGCCGGAGGCATCTGCTGTGTCACCGGAAGCTGCGCCGTCAGGAGCACCTGCTGTGTCGTCAGGGGCACCGCCATCCGGACCTCCTGTCATTCCATTCGGCATTGCTCCACCCGGTGCTCCACCCGGGCCGCCTTCCATTGCGTCGGAAGAACTGCTCTTTGCATATCTGCCCTCGATAAATGCAGCCGCTTTATCCTCAGAGGTCATTGCTGCAACTTCCTCATCGCTCAATGCATTTCCGTCCTCGTCAAACCAAGTCCAACCATCTGCGTAATCCAGGTTGTCCAGATACCACTGCAGATTCTGTGTGAACTCCGCAAGATAAAGGTCGAGATAAGTGCCGCCGTAACCATTGGTATCCGCATATTTTTCTGCGTCATATTCGATGGAAAGCGCGATGGTATCATCCATATCGCCATCGCCATTCAGATCAAATCCAACTTCCGACTCCTCCACGGAAAGGTTCTGTTCGTTGATATACTCCATGTACTCCTCGGAAAGATACTCTGCGAGCTGCGACTTAAAGGAGGAACCAAAGTCATAGGAAGTATCCAGATAATACTCAAATGCCAGCGCCATATCCGCCTCGCTCAGTGAGGTGATCGCGGAGTATGCGATACATCCCCATGCACCATCGGAAATCTCATAATCGACGCCATCGATCGTAACGGTCGTAGAATAGGTTCCATCTTCTTTTGCATACACACCGACTGCGCCTGCCTCAATCTCATAATCATAAAAATCAGAGTTGTTGCTTGTCGCTGCAAACATCGTCGCATGTGCACCGCCGCCGGAACCGCCGGTGGATACAAAGTAGTCAACATTTCCCGGAAGATTGCCCAACAGGATATTGTACTTCACAAAACGCGCCGCATTTTTCTGGTCTACCAGACAGCATGGCGCATCACCGGTGTAATAAGTGTTGCCATCGGAGTCCTCCGCGGTGTCCTGTTTTCCACGGTTGCCGCAGGATACGTTGATATAGCCATCCTCCGCATAAGTCGTGGCAGCCAGCGTGTTGGTAGACGAACTGTAACCGGCTGCCCCCGTATTTAAGATGACCGGGGCTGTCGCCGCCGTGTAAGTCTGCCCGTTCGGGCTTGTGATCGTCGCCTCGTAATCAATGACAAGTGAGCCGTGCACGGCATCGCTGTAGGTGTCCGCCGTAACATCTGCCACGCCGTCCCCATCGGAATCAATTCCCGTAACATACGCACCCGGAACACATACCGATACCCCCTGCTCATCCGCAATTTCCGGATAAGCCACCGCGGATACGATTGAGAGCACCCACGCATCTGCATCGGCGGAATATGTCCACTCCTGCTCCTCGTTGTTTGCAAGGTTTAACGTCTCTTCAATATAACTCTGGTCAGATGTCACATCTGCATCTGTGGATGCGGTCTCTGTTTCTGACACGGTATTAGTTTCATTCGCACTCTGTGTGCTGCTATCTGTGCCGCATGCGCTAAAAAGCGTGCTGGCACATAAACTGCCCATCAACAACAGGGCTACTGATTTTTTCTTCATGTGGAACCTCCTTTTTGTCTATGCCATGACTTTAGCATAGAAACCTTGAACTTTTATTGAAAAAATATGAAAAAAGTGTGATAAACTGATAGCAGAAAAAACTGCCCGACAAAGGAAAGGCTCTGATCTTATGAAAATACTGTTAGTCGAAGATGAAAAGAGGATGGCGGATGCCGTTGCGGAAATATTTCGCCAGGAAAATTACAGTGTAGATGTGTGTTACGATGGATGCGACGGCATGAACCATGTCCTAAGTGAACTCTATGACGTCATTGTTCTCGATATCATGCTTCCCGGAATGAGCGGCATTGAAATCGTCCAAAAGGCAAGAAAAGAAAAAATCAAATCACCGATTCTTCTCCTCACCGCCAAAAGCAGCATCGAAGATAAAGTAAACGGTCTCGATTGCGGTGCCGACGATTATCTGACAAAGCCATTTGAGGTAAAAGAGCTTCTCGCAAGGATCCGCGCCCTCGGACGCCGCAACCTTGCAGAGGAGGCGGATTGCATTGAGGCAGGCGACCTTGTTTTACACAACGACTCCCTTCTTTTATCCTGCCGCACAACCGGCGAGGAAATGCGCCTTGGCGATAAGGAATACAAAATTATGGAAGGACTAATGAGTGGCTACGGAAGGATTGTCACAAGAGAAAGCCTTGCGCTCCGGGTCTGGGGTGCGGATGCCGAAGCCGAGTACAATAATGTGGAAGTATATATTTCATTTACCAGGAAAAAGTTAAAGTTCATCGGAACCGCCATGGAGATCAAAGCGGTGCGCGGTGTCGGCTACGAACTGCGGGAAAAAGAGGCAAAACATGTATAAGAAATCCAAACGAAAAATCGTGTTGCTGATCATGCTGGTCCTGACCGCACTGTGGACAGCGACCATCGCCATTATCTATTTTACAACCTACCGGAAAACCATGCTTGAAAACCGTGAAATGATGTCACTCTATGCGACGGCTTACGCCACAAACGGCATGCCGCATCAGGATGAAAACCTAAGCGACGAGCGCAGGCTACAGGTGACAACCTTCTACTCGGTCGCTTTTCGCGGCGATGAGGTGGAGATCAACAACGACCGCCCATCTGCCTATACCGACGAGCAGCTTGTCCAGCTTGCAAAAGACATTCTCGCAACCGGGAAAACATTTGCAAGCGTAAACGATACCATTTACCTGGTTACCGGCGATTCCGACTACACACTGGTAACGATGATGGACAACTCCGCCGTGGGGCAGACGTTAAAGCTCCTGATGAAGTATACCTTTGTGTTCGGCGGGGTTGCCGTGGTGATCCTGATCGGGATTTCGGTTCTTTTTGCCAACTGGATCATCCAGCCGCTGGAAGAGAGCGACCGCAGGCAAAAACAGTTTATCTCTGATGCCGGTCATGAACTAAAAACACCGGTCTCAACCATCAGCACCAACGCCGAGCTTCTCTCCCGGGAAATCGGGGACAACAAATGGCTCGCAAACATTCAATATGAAAATGATAAAATGCACCATATCGTGATACAGCTTCTCGACCTCGCCAAAATCGAACACGTAAAAGCCGTGCGCTCCGAGGTAAACCTAAGCCGTGCCGTCCTTGCCGGCGTATTGCCTTTTGAAGCAAAAGCCTACGAACAGGGCATTGAGCTGGTCACGGACATCCCTGATGATATCAAAATCACAGCCGATGCGCAGCGCATCGATATGCTGGTAGCGACTCTGATAGACAACGCATTCTCCCACTGCACTAAGGGTGGTGCCATCCATATCCGGCTGTCCTCCGACAAAAACGGAACTATTTTAAAAATCGGGAATCAGGGCGAAGAAATACCGGTTGCTGATCGTGAGAAAATTTTTGACCGCTTTTACCGCTCTGATGCGGCAAGAAATGGAGAAGAAGGTCACTATGGTCTCGGACTTGCCATCGCAAAGGGAATTGTGACCGAGCAGGGCGGCTCCATCCACGTAGAATGTGAGAACGGGTGGGTTACTTTTGTAGTGAGGCTGTAAAATCAAAAGACACCTGCATAGAAATGCAAGTGTCTTTCAACCGAAATCAATTCGGCTCTCTCTGTAATAGTATATTACCATAT
>CAVCFM010000101.1:0-4933 GCA_963601305.1 bacterium
CAACGCGCCCCGGACATACAGCATGTTGGTTATCATGTTGTTGTTTTCCCGCTCGATAATCTCCGACAGTTCGTAGAATCTGCCCGCATCCCGGAGGAATTCCTCTGTCTTCCCGTTTTTGCGGTAATGCTGCATTTTTAGTGAGAGTAATTTGCGCTGCATGTAAGCCAGTCCGGTGCGCTCCACCGGCTCTTCCAGACAGCAAATCACATCCCACAGCACATCGTCACGGTCTATCTCCAGTAAGAGCTGGCACAGATCATTTAGGTCATCGAATATATCGACAACCAACACTTTCTTGTCTGAAATTCTTCTATGTATCTCATCAATGCAGGCGTCCCGCATCACAAAATCCCGGCACAGATGATAATAACGTGCCTTCATGCAGCCCACATAAATGTAGTCAACATTCTCGAAATAAGGTTCACACTCTCTGGCAAGGCTGTCTATGTACCCGCCCGTCCGCTTCAGGTCCCCTATCTGCGTATAGCAGTTGGCAAGATTGGTGTATATCATCGTCAGGCTTGCGATTCTGCGCTTCTCCTCGGGAAGTGCCATGTAGTTGCGATACGCCTGATCAAAACATGCCCTTGCATCATTATACGCTTTATTTTGCAGATACAGATAACCAAGGTTTACCTGTATACGGCTTTCCACATTGCTGATACCGTATTTCCGGCAGAATTTCATGCCCTCGAGGTAGTAATCCATCGCGGCGGTGGCATTTCCCTCCGTCGCCGACACAATCGCCATAAAATTATAGGCGGTCGCCAACAGTTCCCACTGCCCGGACCGGTTGAGGTATGGAATTGCCCTCGTCATGTTCTGGAACATTCTATCGATATCATTCTGAATATAATAGGTCTCGCCGATGCAATAATATGCAAATCCAAGCGCCTCCGCATCGTTATTCTGCTTCCCGTACGCTTCGATCTTTGCGCAGTCTGCAAGTACCGCTTCGGCATTTCTGCCCCTGTTTTTCTGGACTTCCTGCATCCATAAATTTACTGTAGTCTTAGATTCACGATTCTCCATACCGCATCGCCTTTCGGAAAACTTGTACTCTTTTTCTTCATTATATTCCAGGGTTTCCGTTTATTCAAGGATGTCATATGGGAAAAATGATCTATTTTTTTACTGCGATACTGGCAGCTACCGCATAGAGCACTGGATAAAGCACACCTGCCACCGGCCAGACGATCCAGCTTCTGTCCCAACTGTTAGAAATAAAGCTATAAGTAAGGTATATCGCCGTTGCGATCAGCCAGTACCCCCCTGCAAGCGCAGAAAGTTTCCGTCCGACCTTCTTTTTCTCTCTGGTGTAATCCCCCTCTTCCAACAGGCGGTTCATCGCTCCCATCCGGGTACCTGCCACCACAAAAAAATACACACCGGCTGCCACCAGGCAAAGAAGGACACACACCATGCACACCATAACAAAATCGTCTTCTGTCAGAGCCAGTCCCGCAAACAGTGGAACAACGGAACAGATACATAACACGGTTCCGATCACGTTATTCTTCACATAGGTATCGTGAAATTTTTCCTTCTGGTCATTCACCATCCCACTCACACCGTATGCAGTCTCAATGTCTTCCTTTTCCAGGAACTCATATTTTTTGACCTTCATACCATTCAGGATAAAAATGGCGACTGCAACGGCAATCATAAGAATTAAGATACACAGCCCGATCCCCATCGCTGCATTTTCACCGATACCATACGCCGGCACCTCACTGGCTGCCCCAAGCAACAGCAGGCATACCGGAGACAAAATACAAAGCATCACCGCCAGTGCGCCTCTTTTTGCAGAATCACCAACAATCTGCAAATACTCATGCGCCATTTCCATGGTGACTTTATGCGCTGCGCACTCCTCTTCCACCTGCGCCACGTACTCCTCTTCCTCTATCTCGTCCTTGATCAGGTAGTCTGTGGTCACACCAAATATCTCACTCAATTTTAAGATTTTGTCCAGATCAGGGACTGCCTGCGCGCCTTCGTATTTTGATATGGACTGGCGTGTCACTCCGAGTTTTTCTGCAAGTTCTTCCTGCGACCAGCCGTTTTTCTTTCTCAGGTTCATAATCTTGTCTGCTAAAATCATAACTTCCTCCATTCTGCTGTACTGCAACCTCATATACTTGTAATGTTATTTTCCACCGGTGTGCTGTGGCTACATTGCTTCCACAGCTAAAACATAACAAATTCCGGGGTTGCGCACCAGAAAGTTGCGCGGACAATCTGTCAACCGGCAGTTGCAACCAGCAGTTTCCTGATGTTTTCTTCGTTCAAATGCTCCCCGATAACGATCAGCACTTCCTGTCCCGCCTCAATCGGTGCAATGGAAATGCCGCGCTTCGTCGCATTGAGCTGCAGCCACTTTCCATCCTCGCATTTTTGAAACCCTTTGATCCGGAAAACCTCTCCGCACTCAGGCGCCGCCATAATTTTTCTGACCGCCTGCTCTAACTGCTGCGCTGTCAGTTCCAGGTTCATAAAATACAACGAGTCAAACCCTTTGTGCTCTCCCATATCCAGCTTGCGATAATTTTCAGACACGTACCCGGCATCTGACAGCTCTGCAAAATCTGCCTCCGACAGTTCCGGGATACTTTTTTTCACAATCTCCTGATCCAGACGCCGCCCGCAATGTATCTGCTCCAGCGCCCGGTTCAGATGCCCTATCGTGCCCGCGATCTGTTTTTCTGTCGCCTCGTCGGCATGACTTAAGATAATCTTCCCTGCATTGGCTGCCTCGGATGCCAGAAGGTAGTCTGCCTCCTCCGACAGCTCATTTTCCAGCTTTGCATCCACAATCGCAATGACATTTCCGATCTGATACCACTGGTCTAACGGCTCCTCCCGGAGCGCGTCAAAAAATTCATCCACGTCGTAGATACCAGATGGCTCCACGATGACACGGTCATATCCGCACATCCCCATCGCGATCAGCTTGGTCTTAAAACGCCTTCTGTGACAATCTGCATCGCAACCGCCGGAAACCATCTCCAGCTCACAGTTTTCTCCCATCAGATCCTGCAACAGCATCATATCCACATTGACTGCGCCAAAGTCATTTTCCAGAATTCCGATGTTCATTCCCTGATCGATCAGGTATTTCGCATAACGCTTGATAAAAGTCGTCTTTCCCGAACCCAAAAATCCGGTGATCAAATCTATTTTTACCACGGTTCATCCCTCCCATGTCTCTGTCTCTTCAGCTACATTATACGCAAACCGTGGTATATTTTCAAAGTCATTTTGCTGTCTGGCGGTACACAATGTACTGATACAGTTTGCAAAAATCATCATAGGTCTCGCTGTTGGACCACAGATCCTGGAATTTTTCTTCCAGATCTGCTCTCTCATACGTTGCCACCGGCTCCTCATTGATGGTGACGGTAACTGTCTTTGCATTTTCAACAAGTGCAAAAAACAGCGCCACGTCCCGCTCGAGGTAGACCTCATTTTTCGCATATGCATCCTGGGCAGACTCCTCCGCCTCAAACATGATGTTGCAGCCATAGTTCTCTGCATCCTCCGTGGACAGGGAAAATCCATTCTTGGTGAGCGGTGCCTCCTCGCTTACAAACCACGCATCCGTGATATTCCCCACCGCGGAGTTGTTGCCGATATACGGTGTGCGCCACTGATACATCTGCTCGAGCTCCTGCGGCAGCTCACTGCTATCCGGCAATTCTATGCTCTCTGTGTGCAGAGGAATGTCATTCAACGTCTCCTGCAACGCTTCCTCGGTCTTATCCGATACCACATAGTAGACCATCACCGTCGTAATCCCGGAATCTTTGCTCTGTTCCACAACCGCATCCCAGATGGATGCATCCGTCATCATCGCCTCACAATCAAAGGTCTGAACCGAGCGTACCGTTTCGTCCCCGATGTACTCTGCTGCCACCAGATACGGCGTGTCTGTCGTTATGTCATGATATTTTTTCTCATTCTGCCACAGCACGCTTCCCGCACGCATCTGATAATCCGACAAATTCAGTGTCAAAAACTTACTTTCGGAATCCTCTGTTGCCGAAATCGTGAGACTGTCATTTCCTGCATCCTCTGCATATTGCAGCGCAAGGTCCAGTTCTCCCTGCCGGTTGTCCTCTGTAAACGTACCGGATGCAACCGGATATCTCGCGATCTCCTCTCCATCCTCCAGGCATGCCGCAAACACCATGTAGCTGTTCACATCTGCATTCAACTGATGCTCCTGCAATATCTGGATCTCATCCGGGCCTGTTGTATCCGCCAGGCTGATCCGCATCTGATTTTTGTTATCCGCACGGTTTATCATAAGAAAACTCTGCCCTTCCGTGCGGTTTGTCATAAGCAGCACTGCTGCCACGAGCACAACTGCAATCCCTGCCACGAGAATTCCTCTTCCCGCCTTTTTATAGTGCAGCACATTTTTAATCCGGTTTTCCACATTTCCCTCCCCAAAGGCAATGGGCACCATGCGAAAACCGTTTCCCGGCATCGCCATGCGAAGCAGCGACTCCGAGTATTCTTTTTTGATGCCTGTGCCAAAACTTTTAATCACCGCCTCATCACAGCTCATTTCCATGTCTTTCGTCATGCAGCAGAAAGCCACCCACACCAGCGGATTCATCCAATGCATGATCAAAGTCAGAAATGCGATCAGCTTGATGATATGGTCATGACGCCTGATGTGCATTTTTTCATGCGCCAAAATATACTCCCGCTCCTCCCCCGAAAGACCGGTGGGAAGGTAAATGCATGGTGCAAATACGCCCAGCACAAACGGTGTCGGCAGCTGCCGCATCTCATATATGTTCTCGCTCACATGCAGCGCACCCAAAAGGCTTTTTTTCAGCCGCCCATACGAAATGATACTGTAGAGCAGCAATCCTATGACTCCACCAAGCCACACATATTCTGCGATCCGAAATGCGCG
>CAVCFM010000102.1:0-2095 GCA_963601305.1 bacterium
TTCCTGCACCTCCCAGCGGAGCTCATACGCTTCCAGCGAGGTAAACAGATTTTCATTTTTGATAAAATAGCCCTGCTTTACAACCGAATAAAAACTGTTTTCATAGACGATCTGCACCGGTGCCTGCACATTTTTAATCTCACGTGCCGCAGGCTTTGGCGTGCCGTCCGCAAACAAAATCCCGTTTAAGCACATGTCCGGAACCGGGTCTGTCACAGACTCCCCGAAACCGCCGCCATAATAATAACTGCCATCCTTTGCAATCGCCTTGTCTAAAAAATCCCACAGGAAACCGCCCTGATATCTCGGGTATCTGCGGATCATCTCCCAGAACTCGTCGAAATTGCCGTTGCTGTTGCTTTTTGCATAGGCATACTCACAGCAGATAAACGGCCGCAGATCCGTGCTGTCCGCCATGGCTTTACTCGTCCACTCCGCCGTCGGGTACATCGGTGCGATGATGTCGGAGATATTCGCCCCCGGGAAACAGGACTCATACTGCACATAGCGCGTCTTATCGTATTCCCTGACCCATCCGTACATCGCTGCATGATTCATTCCTGCCCCTGACTCATTGCCAAGCGACCATAAGACCACGCTCGGGTGATTCTTATCCCGAAGCACCATCCGGGTCATGCGCTCCATATACGCCCCGGTCCACTCCGGCGATGCCGAGAGCTGTCCGCCGATCCCGTGGGTCTCGATATCCGCCTCATCAACCAAGTACATGCCAAGTTCGTCGCACAGGTCATACCATTTCTCACAGTCCGGGTAATGGCAGGTGCGCACAGCGTTAAAATTCAGCCGTTTCATCGCAATGATCTGCTCCCGCATGACCTCCTCGCTGACATAGCGCCCTGTCTCCGGGCAAAATTCATGCCGGTTGACTCCCCGTAAGATCAGCCGTTTTCCGTTTAACAGCAGCACGCCCTGCTCATTGATAAAAAGCTCCCGGAAACCGACTTTCGCGGTAGCCTCGTCTAACTTTTTCCCGGATTTATCGATCAATTCTAACCGCAGCGTATACAGATATGGGCTCTCCGCCGACCAGAGCTTCGGTTCTGCAATCTCCGTCTTTGCCTCCGCCACATATTTGTTCATCAGATAAAATCCGCATTTTGCAAAAGGAATGGACGCAAACTGCGCCACCTTCCCTCCGTCCGCATCAAAAAGCGTCAGCTCCACATGGTTTTCCCCGTAGAGTGGCTCCCTGTTATTCGGCCATATCGTAACCGAGAGCATCGCGCGGCGCGTATCCCCGCCAATAAACGTGGTCTCTATCTTATAGTCCTCAATCCTCTGCTTAGGTCTGCTGTAAAAATCCACATCCCGGTAGATGCCCGATAAATGCCAGTAATCCTGATCCTCTAAGTACGTGCCGTCGCAAAAACGAAGCACTTCCACGGCAAGCAGATTTTCTCCCTGCTTCACATAGTCGCTGACACAGAACTCCGCATTCAGCTTGCTGTCCTGGGAATAGCCGACCATCTGCCCGTTGATCCACAGATAAAACGCGGATTCCACGCCGCCGAAATTGATAAAATAATCTTTTGTACGATCCACCTCATCCAGTGTAAACACCGTGCGGTAACAGCCGGTGGGATTCTCCCCAGGCACCCGGGGTGCATCCAGTTCGTACACGCCTTCCTCCAACTCCAGCTCAAAATGAGACGTGCCGCCACTCCTTAGAAACGGATAGAGCATATTGGTGTATACCGGCTTTCCATAGCCCTCATATTCCCAGTTTGCAGGAACTTTTATCTCATCCCAGTCCTTGTCGCAGTAGTCCGTCTCCCAGAACTGCTCCGGGATGTGCTCCGGCGACTCCGCCATGCGAAACTTCCAGTTTCCGTTCAGTGAGCGCATCGGAACACTGGCTCTTGTGTGCATAGGGTATCTGTTTTTCTGAAAAACGGACGGGTTCTCCCAGTCCCGCTTGCAATCCATCATACGCCACTCCTTATCTATCCCGGTAATTAATTGCCAGTTTTGCAAAGAAATCCTCTAATGTAATGCGGTAATCAATGGAGTCATAGACCCGGATCTCGCGGTATCCGCTGTTTAAGTCATAGGTCATATCCTCAGGATTTACCTT
>CAVCFM010000103.1:0-5797 GCA_963601305.1 bacterium
GCCTTATGCCGCGACGATACAGAATAGCAAGGAGAGAAAAAACATGAAACTTGAAAAACTGGTGGGAGACCGGTTCCGTGAGAGACCGGCAGATTGTGTCATTGACAGTCATGCAATTATGGTAAAAGGCGGCTATATCAAATATATGGCGAATGGTATCTATTCTTCTTATTTGCCGCTTCGCCGCATTACGAGAAAAATCGAGCAGATTTTGCGGGAAGAGATGGACGCGCTGGATGGACAGGAAGTGCAGTTCCCGGTGGTAATGCCGGCATCGCTGTGGGATGAGTCCGGCAGATATGAGAGCATCGGGGAGGAGCTGCTCCGCTTCACAGACCGCAATCATGCGAAAATGGTTCTCGGAATGACCCATGAGGAGGCTGCGGTACATCTGGTGCGGGAATATGCCCAGAGCTACAGCAAATATCCATTTATGATCTATCAGATCCAGACCAAGTTCCGCGATGAGGCAAGACCTCGTGCGGGATTGATCCGTGTGCGGGAGTTTACGATGAAGGATGCCTATTCGTTCCACACAAGTCAGGAGGATCTGGCACAGTACTATGAAAAATGCCATAAGGCATATGAGCGTATTTTTGCGCGTGCGGGGATTCCGGAGGTTGTGTCGGTTGCATCCGACTCCGGCATGATGGGCGGAAATATCTCCCATGAATTTATGCTGCTGACGCCAATCGGCGAGGATTCCATCGTGCTGTGCGATTCCTGTGATTACCGTGCCAATATGGAGGCTGCGGAAAATATCTCAGATATTGCGCGGGAGGCGGTATCCGATGCGCTTGAAAAAGTATATACGCCGGATATCCACACGATTGAGGATATCTGTGAATTTTTCGGTGATAAAACCAGCAATTCCTGCAAGGCAGTTGTCTACCAGAAAAATTCCGATGACAGCTATGTGGTATTGTTTATCCGCGGGGATCTGGAAGTCAATGAGACGAAGCTGGTGAACTATCTGGGAACAGAGGTGCGCGCGGCGACGATTACAGAGGAGTGTGGACTTAACGCCGGATACATCGGACCGGTCGGACTTCACATCAACGGAGAGGCGACAGTTTTATATGACAGATCCCTAGAGGGAAGAAACAATCTGTCCTGCGGAGCCAATGAGGAGCCTTACCACTATAAGGGACTGGACATGCAAAGAGATGTGCCACAGGCCAAGTATCATGATTTTGCAAAAGTTTTTGAGGGCGGAATCTGCCCGAAGTGCGGCAGAAAGACGGTTCGCATATCCAGAGGTATCGAGGTGGGAAATATCTTCCAGCTCGGAACAAAATATACGAAAGCCATGGATATGACCTATGTGGATAAAAACGGAGAGCGGCAGTACCCAATCATGGGATGCTATGGGATCGGTGTCGGTCGTCTGGCGGCTGCCGTGTGTGAAGCGCATCATGATGAGTACGGCCCAATCTGGCCAAAATCAATCGCACCATGGCAGCTCCATCTGTGTGCCGTAAGACCGGATAACGGGGAAGTGAGAACGGTCGCAGATAATCTGTATGAGGAATTCCAGAACATGGGAATTGAAGTGATCTACGATGACCGCGCGGTGAGCGCAGGCGTGATGTTTGCAGATGCAGACCTGCTGGGCGTACCGCTTCGGGTGATAGTGAGTCCTAGAAATTTAAAGGCTGGTGTCGTGGAGGTTGCATCCCGTGACAAGACGTTAAAAGTCGAGATCCCAACCGGGGATATATTGACAGAGATAAAGAAATATTTGTAATATTGTAGAAGAACTGCAAAAAGGGATTTACTTTCATGTGGTAATTTGGTAAAGTATAGCCAATAGGATTTTTAGGAAAAGAGGATATGCATATGATTTCAAAGAGAATAGAAAAAGCAATGCAGGGAAATTCAGCCATCCGTGCAATGTTTATGGAAGGAAAAGAGATGGCAGCAAAGTTCGGAGCGGAGAATGTCTATGATTTTTCACTGGGCAATCCGGCGACACCGGCACCTGCCGCTTTAAATGATGCCATCCGCGCGCTGCTCGATGAGAGCGATGCAAAGGAGGGCGGTTCCTTAGAGCTCCACGGCTATATGTCCAATTCCGGCTACGAGGATGTGCGCGGTGCCATTGCCGAAAATCTTAACAAGCGGTTTGGAACAAAGTTTGATTTTCACAATATCGTTATGACAGTGGGCGCTGCCGGAGGCTTAAATATCATTTTTAAGACCATTTTAGACCCGGGGGATGAGGTCATCGTATTTGCACCGTTCTTCGGCGAATACCGCCAGTATGCAGCTAATTTTGACGCATCTATCGTTCCTGTGCAGCCGGATCTTGAGAGCTTTCAGCCGGATTTAGTGGATTTTGAGGCAAAGATTACGGCAAAGACCAAGGCTTTGATCGTCAACACGCCGAACAATCCTACCGGTGTTGTATACAAGCCGGAGACGATGAAGCAGATCGCCGCTATTTTAGAGAAAAAACAGGAAGAATTCGGACATGACATTTATCTGGTTTCTGATGAGCCATACCGCGAGCTGGTATACGATGGCAACCAGGAGGATTTCCTGACAAAATATTACAAAAACACACTTGTGGGCTATTCGTTCAGCAAGTCCCTGTCACTGCCGGGAGAGCGGATCGGTTATGTGGTAGTGCCGGATGAAGCGTCCGATTCCGCAGATCTGCTGCGTGGTATCGAGATTTCCAACCGCACACTGGGATTTGTCAATGCACCGTCATTAATCCAGAAAGCGGTGGCAAGATGTCTGGATGAAAAAACAGATGTCGCATTTTATGATGAGAACCGTGTGATGTTGTACGAAGGGCTGACAAAGCTCGGATTTACCTGCATCAAGCCGGACGGCGCGTTCTATCTCTGGGTAAAATCTCCGGTTGCAAACGAAGAAGATTTCGTAAACGAGGGCAAAAAGTTCAACATTCTGATGGTAAAAGGAAGCGCATTCGGCTGTCCGGGATTTGTGCGTCTGGCTTACTGTGTTTCCCATGAGACCATCAAGAATTCAATGAGCGCGTTTGCAAAGCTGGCAGAGGTATATCACCTGGGCGAGTAAAAGAATACAGAAAGGGAGTAGGGACGTGAATATGGGAAACTGGGAATCTTATGTGAGAAAAGTGGTACCTTATGTGCCGGGTGAGCAGCCGAATGAGCCGGATATGATCAAGCTGAACACAAATGAAAATCCGTATCCGCCGGCGCCGGGCGTTGTGCGGGCATTGCGGGAGTTTGACACCGATAGGCTCCGATTGTATCCGGAACCGACCTGTAAAGTGCTGGTGGATGCCATTGCAGAAAATTATGGCATCAATCCGGAGCAGGTGTTTGTGGGTGTGGGTTCTGACGATGTGCTTGCCATGATTTTTATGACTTTTTTCAATGATAAGAAGCCGGTTCTTTTTCCGGACATCACCTACTCCTTTTACGATGTGTGGGCGGACATGCTTCGGATTCCCTATGAGACAAAGGCGCTGGATGAGAATTTTCAGATAAAAAAAGAGGATTACTACGGAGAAAATGGTGGCGTTATTTTTCCGAATCCCAATGCACCGACGGGAATTCTGATGCCGCTCTCTGAGATTGAGGATATCCTTTCACATAACCGGGACGTGATCGTGGTTGTGGACGAGGCATATATTGATTTTGGCGGGGAGTCAGCACTTCCGCTGATCGAGAAGTATGACAATCTGTTGGTGGTCCAGACGTTTTCCAAATCCCGTTCCATGGCGGGGATGCGCATCGGTTATGCCATGGGAGATGCGAAGCTGATCCGTTACATCAACGATGTGAAATATTCGTTCAATTCGTACACGATGAACCAGACGGCGCTGGCTCTTGGGGTGGAGGCAATCTGCGACAAGGCATATTTTGAGGAGACCAGAAAAAAGATTATCGCCACGCGGGAGTGGACGAAAGCGGAACTGAAAAAACTGGGATTTTCGTTTGGAGATTCCATGAGCAATTTCATTTTTGCAACGCATGAGCGCGTGCCGGCGACAGAGATTTTTGCGGCACTGCGGGAAAAAAATATCTATGTGCGCTATTTTTCCAAAGAACGGATAAATAATTACCTGCGTATCAGTATCGGTACGCAGGCAGAAATGGAAACATTGATCGCATTTTTAACAGATTATCTTGCAGGCGCTTCGGTGTAATCAGATGCCGGAGCGTGCAGGCGGCGGACACCGCTTCTGAACAGAAGCAGACCGCAGATGGTCATCGCAAGTCCGAAGAAGAACCAGAATACAATTGAAAATGTGGAGGTGCCGATGCTAAAGAATCGGTATAGCACGGTGCCCCAGAAGTTAAACAGCATGTGCAGCAGGATGGAGTTGTAGATGCTGTTACTTTTTTTGCAGACATATCCTAAAATAATTCCCAGACAGAAAGCGTAAATGCCCTGGATCATGTTCATGTGGAAGACGCCGAACAAAGCAGCCTGACAGATGTTTGCCAGCCAGAACGGGAAGCATTTTTCTGCCTGACGCAGTGTGACACCACGGAAAATCAGTTCCTCACATATCGGGGCTAATAGCACGGAGTAGCAGAACATCGCGATGGTCAGCGTGTCGTCTAACCCGGCGGACTCCATCAGCTTTTCGTAAGCGCGCATCCAATCCGGGAAAATAGCGGCGACGAAGCTGATCAAATAGGTGGAGAGATATTGCATGCCCGGAACTAACATCACGATTCCAAGAAGGGAGAGCGGATGAAATACGGTTCGCGGGGCAGGGGTAAAATCACCGTTATAGCGGCTGTAATACCAGATGCCGAAAACTGCGATGGACATGACCGCGTAGGCAACCATGACGTAGCCGCCATCCCGCAGCGATTCCCAGTTCAACAGGTCGGTTATAATGGCGGTAAATGAGTTGTTTCCGTGGACACCATACCAGCCAAATTCAATCATCCAGGAGACGCCGTAGAAAAAGAAGACTGCGCCAAATTGAATTCCAAGTGCCAGCAGTAAGGGCACGATCGTGAATAAAAATTGTTTGAATTTTCGCATAATGATAATCTCCAGTTATAGAAAATATAAAAGAAAGTTCTTGCATTTTTCAAATACTTTTATTATTATAACAATCGTGCCTATTCCATGCAAGGCTATAAATTTAAATGTATACAAGTTTGCAAAATGGTATTTACTTTAAAACTTTAATATGCTAAAATAACAGCAGAGTCAATTCATAAAAAGGAGAAAGGGTCTATGAGTAAGAAACTTAGGACAGAGGCGGTAGATCATCTGTTTGATGCAATCTTAAGCCTGCAGAACAGAGAAGAGTGTTACACTTTTTTTGAGGATGTCTGTACCGTGAATGAGTTACTTTCTTTATCGCAGCGGTTTGAGGTTGCGAAGATGCTTCGTGATCAGAAGACATACCTGGATATTGCGGAGAAGACGGGTGCTTCTACAGCAACGATCAGCCGCGTAAATCGTTCCTTGAATTATGGTAATGATGGATACGATATGGTATTTTCAAGAATTCAGAATATGGATTCCGATAAGGAATAACAATACAAGCAATACGATTGCAGCCCATCGGGTAAAAAAGCACCCGGTGTAGTGTCAGCTCAGACATTACACCGGGTGCTTTTTTCTCAGGACTTGTCTGTCATGACAGCCTGGTCGATTAATTTTTCGATGATCGTTTTTTTGACATAGACGTCATAGCTTAACATGCAGATAAAGCTGAATGTGCGGAGCAGATCGGCCTCCTCATCACTGGCGTCAGCAAAGGTATTCAAGGAAGTGTTGAATTTTTTGGCAAGATCCTTCATGAGATTGATCGTCTCCTGGTGCTCAA
>CAVCFM010000104.1:0-2726 GCA_963601305.1 bacterium
CGCCTGCCCCGCGCCCCGCTTTTACCCGTCTTACGGCAGCGTACAGATCTCGCATATAATGTAACTGCCCTTCCTTGGTCGCTGGATATTCGGTATTTTTTTCCAACTCCTCGGAAAATACCATCCCGTTGCAGCCCAGAGATTTAGGCGTGTATCCGATGGATGTCTCTGCCACGATCACCTCTTTGTCATAGCGCTCACTGATATCATTCATGTTCGCAATGAGAGAATCGATGCTGCCGTTCCAGAACGGATAGTATGACATCCCAATCATATCATATTTTAATTCGAAAGGCTCTACCGATGTAAACCAATTTCGATACCGCTTGTTATCTGTTCCGAAATCCAAATGCAGCAGCACCTTGATATCCTTGGAATACTCTTTTACCGCCGAGATGCCCGCGTCAAGCAGGGATGCCATCTCCTTGGTGTTGTCCGCTCTTCCCTCCGGCCAGAGAAATCCGTTGGTGATCTCATTTCCAACCTGCACGATCTGTGGCACGATCCCGTTTTGCTCCATCTCCTCCAAAACCTTTTTCGTGTACTCGTACACATGCTGGCGCAGCGGAAATCCACTGACATGCTTCCACGCTTTCGGCTTGATCTGTTTTGCCGGGTCCGCCCAGAAATCACTGTAATGGATATCTAACATAAACCGCATCCCATGAGCAGTCACACGCTTTGCCAGCTCGATCGTCGTCTCCAGGTCGTTAGTTCCGCCGCCGTATGCCTCCCCGGTGTCACTGTACGGATGGTTCCACAGACGGAGCCGCACCAGATTTACCCCGGATTCCTGTAATATCTCAAATAAATCTTTTTTCTCTCCATTCAAATAGTATGTCGCCCCATGTGCTTCTAATTCCTTGGTCATGGAGACATCCACTCCTCTAATAAACTCCACTTTTTACTCCTTTGTCAGCGTAATATTATCGATGGTTCCCCAGCCGCCCGGCGCATTTTTCACACTCACTCCGATGGTGACCTCGCCGCCGTCTGCAACCTCAATTCCGTCCACCACAGCCTCGTTCCACGCCACATACCCGGTCAGTGCTCCGTTTGCCTGAAGTGTCTCTCCATCTACAATCGCATAAAAAACAACTGCGGAATCGGCATCCCCCGCTGTGTCGCCCTGCACAAACCCGCTGAGCTTATAGGTTCCGGCTTCCAGCCCCGAGATGGTCTGTTCCGCTGTAAAATTAACGTCTGAATCCGCCGAATAAAAATGAAGGCTCTGCACTCCCTCGTAGCAGTCCGTCTCTCTCGTATAGATATCGAGCTCCTCCGTCACATCATCCACGTTCGTCACCGTCCATCCGGTAAAATCGGACTCCTCAAATCCACCGTTGACAACATAGTTCCCGTTTTCATCCGCCTGTGCCTTGCCGGACGTTGCGCCGGTGGATGAACCGCAGGCTGCCATGGAAAAAATCATCGTTCCAATCGTCAGTGACATAAGCATTCTCTTTTTCATAAAAACCCTCCTTGATTACTCTTTAATAAATTTCTTACTCGATTATTAGTAAATTATTTATTTACTTTAAGGTAACACTCATGAGTCTTTTCGTCAATATGACATAATAGATAAAAAAAAGAGCCCTTAATTAGGCTCTTTTCACAAATGTCTTTTATTTGGTGCTTTTTCGGATCACCGGAAGTCCATTCACAAAAATGGATTTGGTGATCACACCGCCATTTAGTATCTTATTGCGGATCAGTTCTAACGCCGACTCACACAAAATTGCCACATCGATATGGAACGTCGTCAGCGGCGGCGACACATACCGCGCAACACTCACGTCATTGATGCTGAACACTGCAACCTCATCCGGGATGCGGACATTCGCTTCATTGAGCGCCTGCAGCAGTCCAACCGCCAGCGTATCACTTGCCACGCACAGGGCAGACGGCACATTGCCCGTTTCAATCATCCGCTTTGCCTGCTGGTATCCCTCCTGCACAGAATACTCCGATGCAATGTAGATGTTCCCCTCATCCAAAATTCCATAATACGCCGCACTCTGCCGGAACGACCACTCTCTGATATCCATAGACGGCTTGCCGGTATCGATATTCCTGTCGGTACCGCCCAAAAATCCAATGGACTGATACCCCTGCCCGGCAAAAAAATCCACCATCTGTGTGACAAAGGAGTCCAGATTCGGACGCACCGCATCAAAAAGCTTTTCATCCGGAGAAGAATCAATAAATACCCCGCACTTACACTTTTCATACAACCGGTTTAACTCCTCCCTGCCAAACCAGCCAATTCCAATAAAACCGCTCACATCCCCAGGGATTGCCTCCAGCCCCATCGCCTTGTCGATCACTGTGATATGAACGTTGCTCTTCTTCGCCTGCGCGAGCAGTTCTTTTTTGATTGCCTGATAATAGGCATTCTCCAGCTCTTCGCCATCACTGATCCAGTAGAGTAAGACGACCTTATCAATCTTCGGGTAGATTACTTTTTTCTTGTAACCAATCTTGTCTGCCGTCTCAAAAATAGCCTTCCGCGTCTCGGCGCTGACCGATATCGTTTCATCGTAATTCAGTACTCTCGAGACTGTGGCACTTGACAAATTTAACATCTGCGCAATCTCTTTAATCGTTGCCATAACCCATCACCCATTCGTAAATTTTTTACTAAATTAGTTTACCTCATTTTTATGGCAGCTGTCAAATAAAAATGGACTATTTACAATGGTTTCGTACCATCCAAAAGTTCTACC
>CAVCFM010000104.1:2814-4485 GCA_963601305.1 bacterium
GGCTAACACTGCCCGGCAAAAATCGTGCACGTCATCAAGCTTTCTGTCAAACACCATGCCCCCGCCGATCATCCGGGTGGTATGCTGGTCGGAACCTGCCGTAAACGGCAGATTGTGCTCTTTTCCATAGGCAAGCGCCCGCTCATTAAACTGTGGATTCCGGTGTGATCTGCTCGTCACACTGGTGTGCGTTGCGTTGATGCCCTCCACCGCATCCACGTATTCCGGGAACAGGCGGATTTCCGGGATATACGGTTCCTCACGGAACGGATGGGCATGGCTCACAATACCGCCGCCCGCATGGACAAGCGCATACTGCTCTTCCACCGTGGCATCCTTGATCTCCGGATGTGCAAGCAGCCATGCCTTGTCGAGTCCGTAAACTAAGAACTCCGTCCCCTGGTAGCCTGACTCCCAGCCAAAAAACACCTGCAAGCCAAGTGTATCGCCGGTCTCCTTCGCATGCTCATATCCAAGACAGAAGCGGTTGACCCATTCCTCCCATGGCAGACTGCGGTCCACCGCCGTATTTCCATAGAAAAAATGGTCTGTGATCACAATCCCGGTGTACCCGGCATCATAAAATGCCCGCGCCATCTCGGCGCCTGTGGAGCCCGCGCACGCGCTGGACTCAGATGTGTGCATATGTGTCTCGTATAAAAATCTGTTCTGTGTCATTGTTGTCTCCTTTTTCTAATAGGTATCTTCCAAATCTCCGAATATCTCCCCCTCAATTGCAAAAAGATCCGCAATCGGAAGAATGGTCCCATCCTCCATCACCAGGCAGCCCGCATATTCATCGATTTTCTTTATGCTGCCCCATGCCGTCAGATAGGCGCCGCCCTCTTTTTTCTCATCCGGCTTAAAATAGGTAATCGCAATCTCAGGTCTCTCCGTCAAATGTGCTCTTAAGATCTGCAACTTTTCATCGAGCACTATTTTTCTGTCCTCGTCAAGCTCAACACGTTCTTCCGTGAGTCTCGCCGTCTCCGCAATCGCAGCCTCATGCCCGGTCAGCGCCGCAAACGGCGAGAACTGCGCGGCGCGGTCTAACGGCGCCATATGTGGATGCGTCCGCGATACATGATGCGGCAGCCCGATGATATCCTCATATCTGGATGTATCACTCATGCCTTGTGCCCTCCAATCTGCGCGTTGCGCTCTTTTGTCATAGCCCCCTCCTGAAGATTCATGCCCTTAAGCATTGCATTTTTACCGTATTTCTTTTTGACGGTAAGCATTGCCTCCTGAAGCTTTCGCTCTTTCGCAAGCATTTCATTTTCTGCCGCTCTTTCCTTTTCCACCGCTTCATAATCCGTGAATAAATCTAACTGCTCGAACTCTGCCGTCTCCTTTACCGTCGTCTCCTCTGCCAGATGGTTGGCGACAATTGTGATCCTGCGCACCAAAAGTTTTGGATTTACGATCTTATCATACAGCTCCATGACCGCATCCATGATCAGTGCCGTGGATGACGTTTTTCGTTTTAAATTCGCAGTTCCATGGGCAGCCTTTGGCACCTTTCTGCCGTATCGGTCGGTTTTTACCTCCCCGTGATAGTTCTTACGAATAGCCGGGTCGGATAAATTCTCGATATCATAGCCCACGGTCAGCACCATCTGGTCCGTCACCAGCCCCTTGTCCACCAGATCCAGTGCCAGCAGATCTGTC
>CAVCFM010000105.1:0-3251 GCA_963601305.1 bacterium
GGTCTCCCTCAAACGGCTTCTTTTCTGCCGTATACACATCGCAGATAATGCGTGCGACTTTGCCCTGCTGCGGTCTCCATGGGAAAATCACGAAGGTGTCCAGATCCGGATACAGATACATGTCGGACTCCTCGATGCGCACAAATCCCTCGATGGAAGAACCGTCAAACATACATTCATTGTTCAGTGCCTTATCAAGCTGGCTTGATGTGATTGCTACATTTTTTAACGTTCCGAACATATCCGTAAACTGAAGCCGGATAAATTCCACGTCCTCCTCATCCACCATCCGGATGATATCCTGTTTTGTGTATTTGCTCATATCACTCTCTCCTTATTGTTTTACATATTGTATGACCTTCTCGTAAGCCATCGGCCCGCCAAACAAATCAAGCGCACTGCCTATGGTCACGTCAAGTCTGTTATGCCCTAACGTCTTTAATAGATCCAGATCGGAAAATCCAGCGACACCGCCCGCGTAGGTGATGGGTATTTTCCCCCAGTCTCCCAGCAGCGCTGCAAGCTCCGGCTCTATCCCCCGTGCCTTGCCCTCCACATCCACGGCATGCACAAGGAATTCATCACAATATGACATGAGACGGTCCAACAGTGCCTCATCCACCACTTCATCGGTAAACTTCTGCCAGCGGTCCGTCACTATATAATAGGAAGTGCCGCGCTTTCTACAGCTTACATCAAGAACCAGATGTTCCTTCCCGACTGCCGCCTCCATGCGCGCTAAATTCTCATAGTTCACTCTGCCCTCTGAGAACACATAGGATGTCACGATCACATGGCTTGCCCCAGCCGCAATAAATTCTCCGGCATTTTCCGCCGTGATCCCGCCGCCGACCTGAAGCCCGCCCGGGTACTCCCGCAAAGCACTAATCGCCTGCTCCTTCGTCGCCTCATAGTAAGCGCTGTCCTTCGCATTCAGCAGGATAATATGCCCGCCGGATAGTCCCTCTTCCTTATATAAATGTGCATAATATGCAGCATCCTGCTCTGCGACAAAATTCTCTGTTGCAGCATCGCCCGCATCCCGCAGGCTTCCACCGACAATCTGCTTTACCTTGCCATTATGAATATCTATGCAGGGTCTGAATTCCATAATGTCCTCCTTTGCTGCTTATGTATATACAAAAAGAGACAACGCTCCCCCAAGTCAGACGCCGTTGTCTGATGTCATGATAACACACTTAAAACCATTTGTGAACCATCATTTCTATAAGGTTTTTTCCTTTGATTTATTAGTGTTTCTAATACATTGTATTTTTTTGTAAATTCACACTTATGTCACATTGTCACCACGCTTTTTTTTTGCTATTATAGCGTAAATTATCAGTCAAACTAACTAACAGAAAGAAAGCGAGGAACACAAAATGGGAACAATAATCGGTGAAGGAATTACTTTTGATGACGTACTCTTAGTACCGCAGTATTCGGAAGTAACTCCAAACATGATTGATCTGACAACACACCTTACCAAAAAGGTCGTTTTAAATATCCCTATGATGAGTGCCGCAATGGATACGGTTACCGAACATAGAATGGCAATTGCCATGGCAAGACAGGGTGGTATCGGTATCATTCACAAAAATATGTCTATTCAGGCTCAGGCAGACGAAGTGGATAAAGTAAAACGTTCTGAAAACGGGGTTATCACCGATCCATTTTTCCTCTCTCCGGAACATACATTACAGGATGCCGAGGATCTGATGCGCAAGTTCCGCATCTCCGGCGTGCCAATCTGTGAGAACGACAAGTTGGTCGGTATCATCACCAACCGTGACTTAAAGTTCGAGACAGACTTCAGCAAAAAAATCAGCGAGAGCATGACTTCCGAAGGGCTGATCACTGCTCAGGAAGGCATCACCTTAGAGGATGCAAAGCAGATTCTTGCCAAAGCAAGAAAGGAAAAGCTTCCGATCGTCGACAAAGACTTCCACCTCAAAGGACTGATCACCATCAAGGACATTGAGAAACAGATCAAATACCCTCTGTCCGCAAAGGACGAGCTCGGCCGTCTGCTCTGCGGTGCCGGCGTCGGCATTACCGGCAACATGATGGAGCGTGTAGATGCCCTTGTCGCTGCCCACGTCGATGTCATCGTTGTTGACTCCGCCCATGGTCACTCCAGAAACATCTTAGAGGCAGTGAAGAAGATCAAGACAAAATACCCGGATTTACAGGTCATCGCAGGTAATGTTGCAACCGGCGCAGCTACCAAGGATCTGATCGAGGCCGGTGCAGATGCCGTCAAAGTCGGTATCGGACCTGGTTCCATCTGTACCACACGTATTGTAGCCGGTATCGGCGTTCCTCAGATCACCGCGATCATGGACTGCTATCAGGTTGCCAAGGAATATGGTATCCCGGTCATCGCCGACGGCGGTATCAAGTACTCCGGTGATATGACAAAAGCTTTAGCTGCCGGTGCAAATGTCTGCATGATGGGAAGCATCTTCGCCGGATGTGACGAGGCTCCTGGAACCTTCGAGTTATATCAGGGTAGAAAATACAAAGTATACCGCGGCATGGGTTCCCTTGCAGCAATGGAGAACGGAAGCAAAGACCGCTACTTCCAGGAAGGTGCGAAAAAGCTTGTTCCGGAAGGCGTGGAAGGCCGTGTTGCATACAAGGGTAACGTGGAGGACACGGTATTCCAGCTTGTGGGCGGTATCCGTTCCGGTATGGGTTACTGTGGCTGCCCGACCATCGAAGATTTGAAGGTTAAGAGCAAATTTGTAAAAATCTCTGCCGCTGCTCTTCGTGAGAGCCATCCGCATGATATTCACATTACAAAAGAGGCTCCAAACTACAGTATTGACGAATAATTAATTTCTTTATATAATAGACTACATATACTTTATCAACGATAATGTGGTCGGGGTGAGGACATCTCCGATGTTTTCACCCCGCTTTTATTATCCAACATTTTTTATGAGGTGAATCTATTTGGACTCAGGTGACATATTTCAGCTAATTTTCTTACTTATTTTACTTTTATTATCTGCATTCTTTTCTTCTTCAGAGACCGCACTTACCACGGTAAACCGGATCCGGCTTCGCTCTTTAGCCGAAGAGGGGGACAACCGCGCTGCTACCGTACTTAAAGTTACAGACGACTCCGGTAAAATGTTAAGCGCCATCCTGATCGGCAACAATATCGTAAATCTTTCCGCATCCTCCATCGCCACATCACTGGCTATCAGATTGTGGGGAAGCGTAGGTGCCGGTATCGCAACGGG
>CAVCFM010000105.1:3261-9914 GCA_963601305.1 bacterium
GGCTTACGCAGGTGTCATCTCTTTCCTTATGAAAGTGCTGACCCCGATCATATTTATCATCAACAAACTTGCCATGGGATTTCTGTTCCTGCTGCATGTGGACCCGAAGTCATCCACTGCACAGATGACCGAACAGGAACTGCGTACCATTGTGGATGTCAGCAAGGAATCCGGTGTCATTGAGGATGACGAACATGAGATGATCAACAATCTCTTTGATTTCGGAGATGCGCAGGCCAAGGAAGTGATGGTTCCGCGTATCGACATGACATTTGCGGATGTGAACAGTTCCTACGATGAGCTGATTCAGATATTTAAGGAAGATAAATACACGCGTCTGCCGATTTATGAGGACACCACCGACAACGTGGTCGGTATTCTGAATATGAAGGATCTGCTGCTCTGTGACGACAAGGAGCACTTTTCCGTGCGCGACATCATGCGCAAGCCTTATTTCACCTATGAGCACAAGCATATCTCCGAGCTGATGATGGAGTTGAAAAAATCCTCTGTGTCCCTCGCCATCGTGTTGGATGAATACGGCGCTACCGCCGGTCTGATCACCTTAGAGGATCTGCTCGAGGAGATTGTCGGCGAGATCCGCGACGAGTACGATACCGACGAAGAAGACTCTATTGTCCAGTTAAGTGAACGTGAATATTTAGTTCTCGGTTCCACGAACTTAGAGGATCTGTGCAATGAGCTGGATTTGAATTTTACTTCCGAGGACTACGACACCATCGGCGGTTATCTCATCGGACTGCTTGACCATCTCCCGGAGAAAAACGAGATCATCATCACCGATGATGATGTGCTCCTGCGTGTGGAACAGATGGATAAGAACCGTATCGAAAAGATTTATATCAAGAAGCCTGAGGCTCCTGCCACAGACGAAGCCAAAGATGAATAAACGCTTCATAAAAATATGAAGTGCGCGCTGTGACGCGTAATAGAACAAAGTGTGCGCTATGAGGGCGCATGATTAAAAAGAGCCTTGCATGTGAATTTCTTTTTCACATGCAAGGCTTTTCTTATACACTACCCTGCTGTATTACATACAGGTGCTATGTTTCTCCCTTATTTGCCTGCTCTGCGCTTTGCCAAGGCTTCCACATTCTCCTGTACTTTCTTCTTAGACAGTGGATATAAGAAGATTAAGGAGCAAGCCAGTACGACAAATCCGATGGCTGGGAATAATGTGGTCACATTATAAATTCCGTTTACAACATCCTCATCAAATGCCGTAGCGGATGTATAGCCTACCATGGAAAGGAGAAGACCGGTCAGTCCGTTGGCTCCTGCCTGTCCCAGCTTACGTGCAAAGGAATATACCGAGTATACAGTTCCGTCACTGCGGATTCCTTTTTTTACTTCAATATCATCAATGACATCGATGATCATTGCCCAACACATCAGGTTGAAGAATGCCAACCCGATATAGGCAACCAGATAAATTCCAATGAACACCGCCACACTCTTGGTATGTACCAGATAGCCGACGAATAATGCGCCTGCACCGATGAATGCGCCGATCGCAGACAGTTCCTTTTTACCGATCTTATCTGACAATTTTGTCACGAACGTGGAGAGGATCAATACCACGCCACAAGCCAACAGACCGCTGATGGAGATTGCCGTTGAGCTGTTAAAATAGTTCGGGTAGATATAGTTGTTCATTCCGGATAAAGTCATCTGTACCAATAAGAAGATCAATGCAGATACCACGATTCCCACGAAGGAACGGTTTGTAAATAACACACCAAACAGCTCAAATACACTTTTCTGATTTTCCGCACTCGGCAATTTTACACGCTCTGTTGTCAGATGATAGCATACCATATACACGATCACTGCTAATACCGAGCAGACTCCGGATGCGATCATTGTCTGGGTTGCGCCGAGTACCTGATGTCCCTCCGCGTCTGTGGTGTATACTGCCATCGGAAGAATTACCACGATGACAATCTGTGCAACTGTGGCACCGATGGTTCTCCAGTTGGAAAGCATGGTTCTCTCTTCCGGCTTATCACTCATTGCAGATGCCATGGAACCGTAAGGAATATTCACACCGGTGTAGCATACGGAGCCCCATAAAATATAGGTAAAGAACATCCAGAAAATCTTAAATCCCATTGGCATATTTGCAAAATACGGTGCAAATATCAAAAATGATGCCACTGCTACCGGTCCGGCGAAACGGCGAATCCATGGTGCAAATTTACCCTTTTCCGTGTACGGGCTGCGGTCAACGATCTGTCCCATCGCCACATCGGTAAACGCGTCGACGATTTTGGCTGCCATCATCAGCACACCGACTAGTGCCGCACTGACACCCATAATATCAGTATAAAACTTCATCATAAATAACGCTGCGATCACGAATGTCAGGTCGTTTGCAAAATCTCCTGCTGCATAACCAATCTTGTCCCTCATACCGAACGGACGCTTTGCGTTCTCTTCAAATTTGGCAATTGCTGCCGCATTTTCTTTTCCTGTACTCATTTTCTTTTACCTCTCGTCTCTTTTTTATTTGCCAGATTTGTCCTGTAATAACCAGTCTAAAATATGCTGTACGTATTTGTCCCAGAAATCCCAGTCATGTCCGCCTGCATCTTCCTCATAAGTAAGTGTGGCATTTCGCTTCTGCAGCTCATCCCGCACATAGAGGTTCGACTGATACAAAAAGTCATCATAGCCAACTGCCTGGTATAACTCCGGCACACAGCCATTTTTTACATCTCTGTCATAAAGTGCAAACAGATCATACTCACTGCCAGCCAACTGGTCCGGATCTCCAAATGAATCCTCCCAGCTAAACGGATTATTGTCGTTTGCCCCGCTTGCCGTTGCCTTGTATAATCCGGCAATATCAAGCGCTCCTGACATGCTCGCAACTTTGGCGTAAAGATCCGGTCTGGTCAGTCCCAAAAACCATGCGCCGTAGCCTCCCATCGAAAATCCTGCAATAAATGTCTTTTCCCGTTCTTTGCTCACCGGGAACACATTCTGGATAAAAACAGGTAATTCCTCGGTAAAAAAGGTCTTGTACTTTTTGCCGCTCGCCAGATCCTGATAAAATGAATTTTCTGCGGATGCCATCACGACAACGATCCCACGGTCCTGCGCATAGCGGTCGATATTGCTGTAACGCACCCAGGAAAAGGCATCGCCATACGCGCCGTGAAGCAGATACAGCACCGGAAGTCCCTGCTCATAATCATACTTCTCGCAGTGTCCCATCTGCGTAATCTGCTCGCTGCTGCCCGGTGTCGGTACAAACACATTCAGTGTGATGTTGCTTCCCAGCGAAGAGCTGTAATAATGTGTCTCCATTAATGCCATCTTTTATCTTCTCCCTTCTACATTCCAATTAGGTCAAATGCCTCAAAGGACACGACCACCTCATAATCCTTACATGGATTATGATATTTTATCTGAACAGATTTCAATGTCTGGCTATAATACCAGCCACATTCAGCTGCTTCAAATTTTGCCCGGTGCAGGTAATGAGGAATCTCCTCCCCTGCAACACGCACCCAGTAAGGTGCTTTCTCGCGGTGCACAACATCCAGATAGATATCCGCTACCGTGCTGTCATAACTGCCGGTCGATGCAAATCCGATCACCGTCTGCTCTCCCGCTCTCATGCTGATCCTTGTATTGCGATAAACGCCCTTCTTATAATCCATCGTAGCGCCGTCGTCATCGTAAAGGTCAAACTCTGCATCCTCATCCGGAACACAGATGATCTTCATGGTCGTCACCTGCTCCGTTGTCAGATTATGCATCTGGTTGACTGCCATCGGAAGAATCGCACCGCTCTTTAAGAACATCGGGATGCTCTCCAAAGTGACCGGAACCGTGATCGTCTGTCCGCCTTCATACCGCTCTCTCGTGTAAAAATCATAGAACACCGTACCCTTCGGCAGATAAACTTCCTTTTCGATTGCCCCCTTCTCCACAACGTTTGCCACAAGCAGGGAATCTCCCAGCATAAAGTTCACACCCTCATTGTAGCATGCTGTATCGTTCTGGAACGCCATCACCAATGGCTCCATGATCGGCAGTCCACTTTTTGCAGCCCGCGCCGTCAGTGAATACAGATAAGGTGCCAGACGGTAGCGGAACTCGATTGCCTCTCTGACATATCCTTTGATGTTATGATACATCCACGGCTCCGTCACAGTGTTGTCCGTATTCGTCGAGTGGATGGAAAAGCGCGGCTGGAAAATTCCGTTCTGCACCCAGCGCAAAAACAGTTCTTCCTCGGGAGCCGGTCCATAAAATCCGCCAATATCGCATCCCTGGCTTGCCACACCGGAAACACCCATACCGAGGATGGTCGCAATATTATATTTTAACGCCTCCCAGCAGGTCAAGTTATCCCCTGCCCAGGTCTGTGCATACCGCTGGATTCCCGCGTGTCCTGACCGGCAGACCACAAACGCTCTGGTATCCGGCAATTCCTCGTGAACCGCTTCCTGTGAAAGCTGACACATCAGGTTACTCATCACAGATTTGACCTGGCCGATGGTGGCTCCTTTTCCCTCAAAGGAAACCCGCGCATCCTTATCCAGCAATCCCTCGTACTCGCAGTTGTCATTCCAGATAGAGGTCACACCGTAATCGATCAGATTCCGCTTGATATATTCTTTCCACGCCTCTCTGGCATTCTCGTCGGTGAGGTCCACATAATGTCCCATTCCGCCCCACCACAAACCTACGGCAGATGTGTCCTCACTGCTATCCTTAATGAACATGCCCTTCTCTTCCATCTCTTTTGTATATGGATGAGACAGCAGCATACCCGGCTTGATATTCGGGGATACCGTTACGCCAAGCGCCTTCATCTGCGCAAAATAATCCGCCGGGTCTTTAAATTTATCCCGGTTCCAGGTAAAGGTATAACGCTTCATACCCTCCCCGGCATCAATCTCACAATAGCCGGAGGACAACTGAAATCCATCGATGGGAATTCCCTCCTCCTTCGTCGTCTGGATAAATTCCACAATTGCGTCATCCGCATCCTTCGGCAGTTCCGGGTAATACATCGAGGAGCCGAGGTACCCTAATGCAGCCTTTGGAAGCATCACGGATTTACCGGTCAGATCCGTGTCCAGTCAGATCGGTGTAGCGTTCCACAATTGATTTCATCGACGGCCCGGCAATCAGGAACAGATCCACATCTCCGCCGTCCATGCGCACCGTGGAAAAATGCTTTGTGTAATTACTGTGGGAACGTCCCATATTAAAATCACATTCCCATGTCGTGTGATAAAAATATCCGACTGCCTTTTTTGTCTTCTCATTCAACTTGATGTAGAACGGAATGTGCTTATATAAGGAGTCCGTCTCCTTCGGATTGTAGCCCATGCAGTCCCCCGGCGCCGTCATCATATATTTTTCACGCTTGTTGAGTTCTCCGGTGCGCTCACCGAATCCGTAAAAGTCATCCTCTGCCTCAAGCACACTCGTGTGGATCCTGCGGTTATTACTGTCACACTGCCATCCACGGTAAGGAATGTCCTCATGCAATACGGTGCCATCCCGGTCAATGACCTGAATACGAAACGGTTCCTTCCAGATTACAACCTTTAAGTGCTTTCCCAAAAGTGTTACCGCATCCTCCGTCTCTGTCATCTCTGCGTCTGCCGCCTCTATTCTATGCCGGTACTCCTTTAACACTCCATCCATCCGGTCTTCCCATGCCGTCATGACAAGCGAATAGGATTCCTCCACAAAATCTCCGTCAAATCCGGCTCTGATCCGCACGATATCATCTGTCAGAAAAATCAGACGGATTTCCACCGCATCCGTGGCAATGTAAAACCATTTGCCCTCTTTTTTCACATGCTCAAATCGATGGCATATTTTCATGCTTATATTCCATTCCTTTCCCGCATTTTTCAAATCTCATCTGTTACGATTTATCTTGCGTTTCTGCAGATATGGTAGCAAAATAGGAATAGCAAAACTACACCATTTTTGTTATATATGTGTGATTACTTTACAAATCTTGCTATCGTACATTGGTTTTGTAGATATAATCAACAATTTTCATTATAATTAGCTACAGCTTTTGTAACTATTGCATGTGGACTCAATGCGCATATGGGTCCTGAAAGGTGGATATTACATGCTAGACCGCGCAGGAATACTAATTGAACAGGGTGCAACCGTCGGATGCGAGCGGGTGGAGGGTGTCAATGACAATATGTCCAAATCCCACTACCACACCCACTATGAACTATATTTTTTAGAGGCCGGAAGCCGGCACCATATTATGCAGGACAGCCAGTACGAGACAGAAGTCGGTGACTTTATGATTTTTGCTCCGTATGTCATGCATCACTCTTTTTCGGAAAAGGATGTTCCTTTCCGGCGTATCGTTTTATATTTTACGGAAGATGCGATCCATGCTCCAGAATTACGGGCAATGCTTAAGGATGCAAGCGGACTCTACCATCCTTCTCCAAAGGTTACCAGTTCCGTCCGCTATATTTTAGAAGCGCTTTTGCGCGAGCAGTACGAGCTTGGTCCGCTGCACGATGCGACGATGGAGAACCTTTTAAACAGCCTGTTGATCACGGTTATGCGAAGTGTTACGGTCTCCAAGAAACCAGAACTCAAAAGCCGCATGTCTAAGGTGATTG
>CAVCFM010000106.1:0-7076 GCA_963601305.1 bacterium
CTCTCGCTCACTGAAAAGGCAGACTTTATCAAAGAGCGCAAAGGGATTCTCCGCCCGGAGACACTTTCCATGGAAGAGCGCAATCAGCTCATCAAGGAACATCCGGAATATGGCAATATCATCTGCCGCTGTGAGATGATCACCGAGGGCGAGATCATGGATGCCATCCACCGCCCGCTCGGCGCCCGCTCTCTCGACGGTGTAAAACGTCGTACCCGCGCCGGAATGGGACGCTGCCAGGCAGGCTTCTGCTCTCCGCGTACCATGGAAATCCTCGAGCGTGAGGTTCCAATGAGCATGTTTGACATCACCAAAAACGGCGTCGGCAGCAACCTTGTAGTCGGCATCAACAAAGAGTTATAGGAGGGAGACAATGATGAAAAATTATGATTTAGTTATCGTAGGAGGCGGTCCTGCCGGACTTGCCGCAGCTGTCTCCGCAAAAGATTCCGGAATTGACAGTATTTTGATCATCGAGCGCGACAAAGAATTAGGCGGCATCTTAAACCAGTGCATCCACAACGGATTCGGTCTTCACACCTTCAAGGAGGAGCTGACCGGACCGGAATATGCCTCCCGCTTTATCGAACAGGTATTAGCGCGCGGCATCGACTATAAATTAAACACCATGGTTATGGACATCTCCGCTGACAAAAAAGTGACCGCCATGAACCGCGACGACGGCATGTTTGAGATCCAGGCAAAAGCCGTAATCCTCGCCATGGGCTGCCGTGAGCGTTCCCGCGGTGCCTTAAACATCCCAGGTTACCGTCCTGCCGGCATCTATTCTGCCGGAACGGCACAGCGCCTTGTCAACATGGAAGGCTACATGCCGGGACGCGAAGTCGTAATCCTCGGCTCCGGTGACATCGGACTGATCATGGCGCGCCGCATGACCTTAGAGGGGGCAAAGGTAAAAGTCGTCGCTGAGTTAATGCCGTACTCCGGCGGTCTCAAGCGCAACATCGTTCAGTGTCTTGACGACTTTGGAATTCCGTTGAAGTTGAGCCACACCGTCATTGACATCGAGGGAAAAGACCGCGTAAAAGCAGTCACCATCGCCGAGGTTGGTCCTGATTGCAAGCCGATCCCTGGCACAGAGGAGCGCTACACCTGTGATACCCTGCTGCTCTCCTGTGGACTGATCCCGGAAAACGAGCTCAGTAAAAGCGCCGGTGTCTCCATCAATCCGGTAACCTCCGGTCCTGTCGTAAACGACAGCTTAGAGACCAGTATCTCCGGTGTTTTCGCCTGCGGAAATGTCCTTCATGTCCACGACCTTGTGGATTATGTCTCCAAGGAAGCAACCGCTGCCGGAAGAAACGCCGCCGCCTATATCAAAAACGGACCTTCCTCCGATGCAAAGACCGTGGAAATCTTCCCGGAGGGCGGTGTCCGTTATACCGTTCCGAAATATGTGCGCCCGGAAGAGATGGAGGACAACTTAACCGTCCGTTTCCGTGTCGGTGCAGTCTACAAAAACTGCTCCATCGCCACTTATTTTAACAACACCCTGATCAGCCGCCGCAAACGCCCTGTCATGGCTCCCGGCGAGATGGAACAGGTCGTTTTAAATAAGGCAAAGCTTTCGGAATTCCCGGATTTGAGCAAGATTACGATTCGCATTGAGGAGGGAGAATAATTATGAGCACAAGAGAATTAACCTGTATCGGCTGCCCACTGGGGTGCGCCTTAACTGTGACAATGGACGGCGACTCCGTGACTTCGGTCACCGGTAACACCTGTCCGAGAGGCGATGCTTACGCGCGCAAGGAAGTCACGAACCCGACCCGAATTGTGACCTCCACCGTCCGTGTAAAAAACGGGATTCTTGCGATGGTAAATGTCAAGACTGCATCTGACATCCCGAAGGACAAAATCTTTGACTGCATCCATGCCATCAAGGACGTGACCGTAGAAGCTCCGGTATCCATCGGGGATGTGATCCTTCCAAACGTTGCCGGTACCGGCGTGGACATTATCGCCGCGAGAAATGTCCCGGCAAAATAAATCATGGCATTATCGGAGTGTTCATTATATAATAGTGCCAGGAGGTTTTCCATGAAAAAAGAATTCAGAGAAGCACTATTAGATTCCCCGATCATCGCCGCCATCAAGGACGATAACGGGTTACAAAAATGTTTAACCAGCGACAGCCGCGTGATTTTTATCCTGTACGGCGATATCTGCAACATTGCAGACATCGTGGACACCGTAAAATCCTCCGGCAAAATTGCCATGGTACACTTAGACCTGATCACCGGATTAAGTTCCAAGGAGATTGCTGTCGATTTTATCAAAAAATATACCCAGGCAGACGGTATCATCACCACAAAGCCAAACCTGATCAAGCGTGCGAAGGAATTAGGGCTTTACACAATACTGCGCCTGTTCGTCATCGACTCCATGGCATACGAGAACATTGAGCGTCAGGCCAAAACCGCCCGGCCGGATTTGATCGAGATCCTGCCCGCACTGATGCCAAAAATTGTCGCAAAGATATGTCACATATCATCCATTCCTGTCATCGCCGGTGGTCTAGTCTCCGACAAGGAGGACATCATGGCGCTGTTGCAGGCAGGCGTGACCAGCGTCTCGTCCACCAACGAGCAGATCTGGTTTTTGTAATATAATTTTTATCCATATTTTTTCAAAAAGGGACGTATCCCAACTTAAACATGAGATACATCCCTTTTTATTCTTTACTCTTCTTCTCTTTTACAGTTTTTTCACTTTAATCTTTTTACCTGCCCCCTTAGCTTGGAAAATCTTTTTATAAGAAGATACCTGTTTCTTTGGAACCTTGAATGTGGCATTGCTCTTAATTCCTTTGAATGCATTTTTTCCTACATTTTTGCTTGTAAGCTTTGTTGTCTTAAAGGTAATCGTTGCCAGCTTTTTATCTCCATAAAATGCCTGTTTGCCAATCGATTTGAGTTTTTTGGATGCTGCGGTAAAGCTTGTTATTGTCGTACAGTTTTTAAATGCTCCTGCTCCAATCGTTGTAAGTACTGTTGACTTAAGATTTATAGTTTTTAATGTCTTGCAGCCTTCGAATGCATTCGCTCCGATAGACGTAACACCTGCTGCACCGCTTATTGTGCTAAGTTTCGTGCATTTGTAAAATGCTTTTTTACCGATATCGGTCACATTTTTTCCAATAGATATCTTCGTCAGCTTTGTACAACCGCTGAATGCATTTTCCTCAATTTGGGTTATTTTGAATGAATATCCGTCAATCTTAATATTTGCTGGGACAGAAGCTTTCTTGGACAATTTCTTATTATAACCATATACAGATGCAGTGCTTGTCCCCGTTACCTTATACTTAATGCCATTGACTGTCGTTGTCGTTCCTTTCGACGGTCTTGATGTAGTCGTCTCTGCTTTTACCAGCGCCGAAATTGCTGCCGTCAAGTTGCCTGTTGCTGTATCCACGTCCGTCTGTGCGTCTGTCTCTGTCAGTTTCTTTGCTGCTGTCAGTACTGTCTGCAAATTTTTCCAACTTGCTGCTGTGTAATCACTCTCCTTGAGTGCCTCTGCAGATTTAATCGCTGCCTTCAAGGAAGTGAGATCTGCTTTTTCCACTTTTACCAGTGCTGAGATTGCCTCATTGAGATGTGTTGTCGCCTCATTTACTGTTGCCTGTGTATTCGGAGACGCAAGTTCTGCTTTCGCCTCTGCAAGCTCCGTCTGAAGATCTGCCCAGCTCGCTGCAGTATAATCGCTCTCTGTCAGAGTCTCTGCCGCTGCAATAGCTTTTTCTAAGGAAGAAGTGTCAATCGTCTCCTCTTCTTCTGTTACAATATTTTCCGATGTTGCCAGAATCTGAAATGTAAAGTCATTATAGCCAAGCGCATATACTGTCACTGTCCAGTAACCGGTTCCATCATATCCATTTGGAAGCTGGCAGCGCAAAGAATCAGTTAATCCAAGCTGGATTCCGTTTTTCTTATGCATCCAGTTATCAGCTGCAAATTTTGTTCCATAAGACTGAAGTGCTGTCGTATAAGTACTGTCATTTCCATAATAAGTCCACTCAACCGCCTGCATCTTCGCCCCCAGTGCGCCGTAATCATCTCCGGTCAGGTCCACACGTAGAAATTCTCCATAAGCACCGTCTGCATCTTTTACTGTTACTGTAATGGCAGTCGCTGTCTGTAAATCTGCATTCTGGATACCTGATTCAGTTCCCCCCGATGTTCTCGCAGAAAATGTAAATGTCCCATCACTGTTTTTTGTTGCTGTCTTCAATCCGTTTGTCTGTTCGGTTACATTCGCCACCAGATCGGTATAATTGCTCAGATTCATTTCGGAATATCCACCCGCCAGGGCACTTCCGTTTTCCACAACCGTATATACTTCTTTAAAGTCGGCATAATCATCGGTTTTTACTTTAACAGGAACATATTTTAAGCCTGTTACCACATAGCTTGCAATATCATCCTTACTGTAAGAGAAGGTCTCTCCGTTTGTGAGCACACCTGCTGTCGCATCTGTGTAGTACGCAACATCAAGCGTCGTGCCGTCTGTTAATGTAATCTGTGCATTACACTGGTAGCTTCCTCTGTGAAGTCCATGATTGGTCGTTGCTCTTGATACGGTATCGAATGCGCCCTTGTCATATTCTCCTCTTGAATCTGTATCCGTAGAGTTCTCTGTGCTGCCTGCATTGTAAACATTCTCAGCAGCCCAATATTCCGCCCAGGTCAGGCCAGCATATACATAGGTATATTCTTCCTCCGCCTCTTTTACCTGCGTCTCTACATCGTATTCCACAGCCTCGTCCGGCTCTGATGCCTCAGTTGTCTCTGCCACCTCAGTCGTCTCTGCTGTCTCCGTCGCTTTGATTGTCTCCGTTGTCTCTGCTGCCCCGGTCGCCTCAGTTGTCTCTGTCGCTTCGACTGTCTCTGTTGTCTCTGCTGCAATCTCGGCGCTGCTGTCAGAAGCCGCATAGACTGCCGTCTGCGGTACTCCTGCTGTCACAACCGTAACAGCCATTGCTGCTGCAAAAATACGTGCAGCTACATCTCTTTTCTTCATGAAATTTCCTCCTTGGTTTTTTCTATTAAAAGTTAGTTTTTGCTAACCATTAACCATAAAAAAGCTATAAAGCCAGCCATAAATATGCCGCAAAAAGCAGCACCGTTCTCACCAGTGTAAACCAGATTTCATTTCCGCGGAGCTTTTTTACTCCACAATGGATATTTCCTCTTGGACATGTGCCGATGCATTTCTGGCAGTTTACACAATCTCCCGGGACATCCCAGGAGCCCTCCTGCGGCAGCCCTAGATCTGCCGGACATTTTTTTGAACAGGCCGCACATCCCGGAATACAGTTCGCCCTGTCTCTTTGCAATGTAAATATCCCTAATACCGGCAACATGGAAAACACTGCCCCCATCGGACATAGAAAACGGCAGAAAAACCTCTCCTGCACGCACATTCCCACTAATATCAGAAGCAGAAGCACAATTCCAACAGCATATTCCCCTAATCTGAAATTACCGGCATGCAGCATGGAAAATACCTCCCACGGACTGCTGCCATGTACATTTCCGTATATCTGTAAATAGCATAAGATCAGTATTCCAAACAAAACTATATATTTTCCTGCACTAAGTACCGCTGCGAGCTCTTTTTTGAACGTCACTGCCTTTTTCTTCCGCTTTCTGCATACCGACACATATATCATCCTCATCAAGTCACCGAGACTGCCGAATGCACACGCGTATCCGCAGAAAAAACGTCCGAACAGGATTGTAAACACACATAACGCCACAAGTGTCTGCACAAAGGATGTCATCGCAATCCTCTCCCCTGCCCCGATCTGTACCGCGATATACCTGACACCTGAAAATGCTGCGGTAAAAGCTGACGGAAACCAGATAAAAAATACGATCTGTACCGCCAGCCGGATCCATTCCGGCATTTTCTTTTTGTTTTTCTGCCACCATTCCTGTAACTTTGTATTACTCAATTTTTTCTCCATGTACTCTTTACTTTGTACTCTTTACTTTCCTGCTGCCTGTTTCAATGCCTCTGCCACCGCATCCCGAATTCCGGTCGAGCTGAAGGTTGCACCGCTTACTGTATCCACCTCTGAGGTCTGTGCCTCTATGATCTGTGGGATTATGCTTTCTGCCATGGATAAATATGCACCATCTTCCCCATCTGCGGATACAATCTCTATTCCGCTGATGCTTCCAGTCTCCACTGTGACCTCCACCGTAATTGTACCGCCAAAGCCCTGTGCCTCGCCCGTCCAGCAGCCATCTGCATAACCCTTCCTGCTTTCACCAGAGTTTGCATCATCTGTATATTCTGCTGCCTGTATTTCCAATGTATTTACCTGCGCCATAAGCTGTAAAATCTGTTCATTTTTATCCCGGTTGTCAAGTGTCTGGTTATATACTGCAAGCAGCAAAACAACTGCCGACACGCACGCTGTTTTTATCAGAAAATCTCTCACTCTCGGTCTCCTTTTGCTTTTTTCCGCTAGTTTCCCGCCATCTCAAGAGCATTTTTACATGCCTCTATGATCGCATTTGAAGAACAGGTTGCACCTGAAACTGTATCAATCCCATCCGTGCTGTTTTTACTGATAATTTGCTGCACCACACCGCCTGATGCCGATTTAATATACCTCGAATTATTCTTTGCACCATCCCCAGCTATATTTTTTATCTCTGTGATCGTATCATTCTCGATCACCACTGTCATGGAAAGATTGTATGCCGTAAAATCTTCATCCTCATCCGGGCTGCATACGACAGACACCGTGTATTCCCCATTCTTATAAATAAGGCTGCTATCCTCGGTGCTCTCGGTAGTTTCAGTTGTTTCTGTATTTTCCGTATTCTCTGTATTTTCCGTATTCTCTGTGTTTTCTGTAGTCTCTGTTGATTCCCCGGATGCTGCTGCCATGGCCGCCTCCATCGCATCAGACACTGCCTCTATGATTCCCTTGGAGCTATAAGTTGCACCCGAAACTGTGTCCACCGAGAGACTTTGTTTACTGATAATGCTATCTGCCACAACCTTTGCCTTTGTAAAATACGCATCATCCTCCCCAG
>CAVCFM010000107.1:0-2724 GCA_963601305.1 bacterium
GTCAGGGACAATGCGGTCTGCTCATCAATGTTGCCAAGCAGTACATTATTCTCCTCTTTCTCGTCATCCTCGCTTGTGTATACAGACATAAATCCATCAAATGCGATCTTGGATGCCGCTACGCTGAAGCGGTACTTTCCGGCACCGATCTTCACGTTGGTTGTCTCATAAACTGCCGATGACATTCTGCTGGCAGAAAAACGCTTCCAGATTAACTGATACAGCTTGAACTGGTCTCTCGTCAGAGATTCCTTGACCATCACCGGCGTGCGCTTGATATCTGACGGACGGATTGCCTCGTGGGCGTCCTGGATCTTCGCTCCGCCCTTTTTGGTTGCCTGCTGTGTTGCCACATATTTCTCACCATAGTTCTGGGTGATGTATTCTCTTGCCTGCGCGTCCGCCTCCTCTGAGATACGGACAGAATCGGTTCTTAAATACGTGATAAGTCCGACGGTCCCCTCACCTTTTACATGAACACCTTCATATAACTGCTGTGCGATACGCATCGTCTTGGAGATCGGGAAGTTCAGCGCTTTGGATGCCTCCTGCTGTAAGGTACTGGTGGTAAACGGAAGCGGTGCTTTTTTGACACGCTCTCCCTTTTTTACCTCAAGCACCTGGAACTCTTCTTTTTGAAGTTCCTGCATCAGGCGGTCCATCTCCTCCTTCGAGGAAATCGTAAGCTTGCCGCTCTCATCGCCATGGAACTTAGCCAGAAGCGGCTTTTTCTCGCCCTTCACTGCCAGCTGCGCATCCAGCGTCCAGTACTCTTCCGGGATAAATGCGTTAATCTCTTCCTCACGGTCACAGATAATGCGCAGCGCTACGGACTGCACACGGCCGGCGCTGAGTCCTCTACGCACCTTCGCCCAGAGAACCGGGCTGATCTGATATCCCACCATACGGTCTAAGATTCGTCTCGTCTGCTGTGCATCCACAAGGTTCATATCAATGCCACGCGGCTCCTTGAGGGAAGCCTTCACCGCAGTCTGTGTAATCTCGTTAAACGTGATACGCTGCACTTCCTTTTCATCTAACTTTAACGCCTGGCTCAAATGCCATGAAATTGCCTCTCCCTCACGGTCCGGGTCAGTTGCAAGATAAACTTTATCTGCCTTCTTCACTTCTTTTCGAAGCTTTGCAAGGATTTCTCCTTTTCCGCGGATTGTAATATATTTCGGTTCAAAATCATTTTCAAAATCAATGCCCATCTGGCTCTTTGGCAGATCGCGCACATGTCCGTTTGAAGCAACCACCTCATAATTTTTTCCAAGAAATTTCTTAATGGTTTTTACTTTTGCAGGGGATTCCACAATCACAAGGTATTTCGCCATTTTTCCGTCTCCTTCACACTAAATTCTTCTGATATAACAATTCTTGAATGTCTCTGTAATAAACCCTCTCTGCTGCAGCTTTGCTAAAATGCCCAGCAGTTCCCGTAACTTTATGCCACTTTCTTTTCGGATTTCCTCAATACTTTTCGGTCGTAAATCTACACAACTATACACCAAGCGTTCCTCTTTTTCAAGTAATAATTTTTCAAAATTGTCACACTCCCGCTTCTCATCCCCGTTGCGATTCCGGTTCCATGCAAGATTTTCGACGAATTCATCGACATTTATCAGCATCCCCGCGCCCTGGTGGATCAGGTTATTGCACCCGGCGCTGAGTGTGTCATAAATACCTCCCGGGACCGCGTAGATGTCCCGCCCCTGCTCTAACGCCTGGTCCGCCGTGATCAGCGAACCGCTGCGCGCTTTTGCCTCGACCACCACCACAACGTCACTCATCCCTGCTATGATACGATTTCTTGCCGGAAAATATGCCGGAAGCGGCTCGGTTCCAGGCCCATATTCGGACATGATGCACCCACGATCTAAAATCGACTCATACAGGCTGCGGTTCGACTTCGGATAACAGACATCCACGCCACAGCCGAGCACCGCACAGGTAATCCCACCTGCATGCAGCGCACCCTGATGACCGGCGGCATCAATTCCCCGCGCCATGCCGCTGACGACACAGATCCCCTGCATTGCCAGCTTGCGTCCAAGCTCCCCGGCAACTGCTCTGCCATACTCCGAGCACATGCGCGCTCCCACGATCGCAACGGTTTTCATCTCCGGCTTCGGGAGCGGTCCTTTTATGTAGATCCCATACGGCGGGTCCGGTATGTTTTTTAACTTCTGCGGGTAAGACGAGTCCTCCAGCGACAGAAACGTAATCCCCTGCGCACACATCGCATCATAGGATTGCTCCCACAATGTTTTTTTGCTCTCTGCAATCCGCGCGATGTGCTCCGGTTTCAATTCCGTAAGCAGCATAAGCTGCTGTTCCTCCAGAAAAAATAATTCTTCCGCACTCCCCACGCGGCAGATGAGCTGCCGCTTGATCCGGTCGGACACACCGGGCACAGTTGCCAGCCAATACGCGTAATTCATAGTACCTCCTCATGGTCTTTCCCAAAATTTTTTATCCAGGCTGCGATAGCAGACCGCCTCCTCTAAATGCCGGTCTTCGATATCCGCCGCGCCATCCATATCTGCTAACGTGCGCGCCACTTTTAATATCTTGTGATAAGAGCGCGCGGTCAGATTTAATTCTGCGTACACTTGCTCCATGTGTGCCTCCTGTGCCGGGGTCAGCCTGCAGTATTTTTTTATCTGCGCCGCTGGTATCTGGCTGTTATACTTAAATCCGCCACCATTATAACGCTCTTTT
>CAVCFM010000108.1:0-2649 GCA_963601305.1 bacterium
GGCAGTCGAGGTCATCGACCGCGAGGAGCCGACCTCCGGCAATCACGTGTATCTCTCCATCGACAGCGACTTGCAGATTGCTGTCTACAACCTGTTGGAGCAGGAGATTGCGGGAATTGTCTATTCCAATATTGACAATGCAAGTTCCGATATTCCAATTCCGATCACAGACGTCTACTTTGCATTGATCAATAACAACGTCATCGACTTAGAGCATTTTACAGATGCAGAAGCTTCCTCAAACGAGCAGGCAGTACAGCAGATTTTTTCAGCACGTCAGAGTGTTGTGAGAAGTCAGTTAGAGAGCCAGTTAAAAGAGGACGGTGCCACAGAATTTGACAGCTTAGACGATGAGAACCAGGACTATTTTAACTATATCATCTCCCGCTTAAAAGAAGAGAAGATTATCATCGAGGACAATATCGATACCTCAGACGAGGTCTACCAGTCCTGGAAGCAGGGCAAGACCAGTCCGCAGGAATACTTAAACCATGCGATCTCCCAGAACTGGATTGATATTACCAAGTTTGCAGTCGAAGAAAAATATTCGGATTCCACAGAGATTTACGATGCGCTCTGCACCTATATTTTAGATGACCTTGTGCAGGAGACCGAATTCTCCAAATTGATTTACCAGTACCTGATCGAGGGCGGCGCGATAAGTGGCACGCAGCTGTGTCTGATCTTATTTGACCAGGGCGTCCTTCCTTACGATGAGGAGGACATAAACGGTCTAAGCAATGGCTCCATTGCTGCGGTATCCTTCTTAAAGGAGAAGATCAAAAACCTTGAGATCACGCCTGCCCAGCTTGCCTTAGATCCGTGTTCCGGTTCCTGTGTCGTGACCAATGTTAAGACCGGCGAGGTTCTTGCGCTGGTATCTTATCCGGGATACGACAGCAACCGGTTAGCCAATAACGTAGATGCTGATTATTTTAACAGTCTTCAGAGTGATAAATCCCTGCCGCAGTACAATTATGCAACCCAGCAGGGAACTGCACCGGGTTCTACATTTAAGATGGTTACATCTACCGCCGGTCTGGCAGAGGGTGTCATCAGCACCACGGAACAGATTTTAGACCTGGGCGAATACGAAAATATCAGCAACCGGCCGAAATGCTGGATTTATCCTTCCTCCCACGGAAGTATCAATGTTTCGGAGGCAATCCGTGATTCCTGTAACTACTTCTTTTATGAAGTAGGATACCGGCTTTCCACTGCCAATTATTCCACAGGCTACAATGCAGACCTTGGTATCTCAAAGATACAGGAATATGCCAGCATGTATGGCTTAGATGAAAAAACCGGTATCGAGATAGAGGAGGTTGCGCCTAAAATTGCCGATGACTTCCCGGTCATGGCAGCCATCGGACAGAGTAACAACAGCTATACCACCGTACAGTTAGCGCGCTATGTCACAGCCGTGGCAAACAGCGGAACGGTATATGAATATACCTTGTTAGACCACGTGGAAGATTCCGACGGCAATGTATTAAGATCCTATTCACCTACCGTGCGCAATACGGTGGATGTTCTGACATCAAATGAATGGGATGCGATACATACCGGTATGCGGATGGTGGTCGAGAACACAAAAGAATTCAATGGATTATCCATTGAGGCAGCCGGTAAGACCGGTACGGCACAGCAGAATTTAAAACGTGCCAACCACGCACTTTTTGTCGGCTATGCGCCGTACGATGACCCGGAGATTTCCATTGCCACCCGTATTGCATATGGATATACCTCCCACAATGCAGCGGAGGTTTCAAGAAATGTATTCGCATACTATTTCGGTGTGGAAGACAGCGAGGATCTGTTGAGCGGACAGGCGGAAGACATTGAATCTTCCTCCAACGAATTCAATGATTAGTCGTTGTGCCGTATCCGGCAAACTGATTTTTCCATGTAATAAACCCGCCGGGGGCGATCATACAGTCCCCCGGAATGGGATTATTAATATCCGCCCTTAAAGCAAGGGCAAAATTATATAACAGGAGGCTTCCGAAATGGGTGAAGTAATTACTTTTACCTCAGGAAAAGGCGGCGTTGGCAAGACAACCACAACAGCTAACGTCGGAGTAGGGCTTTCACTGTTAGATAAAAAGGTGGTATTGGTGGACACCGATATCGGCTTGAGGAACTTAGATGTCGTGATGGGACTTGAAAACCGGATCTTATACAATCTGGTAGACATCCTCTGCGGGAGATGCCGCATGCGTCAGGCACTTATCCGGGACAAGCGTTATCCGAATTTATGGATCATCCCTTCGTCCTGTGCCAAACCGGCAGGCAATCAGCTCTCAAAGGAGCAGATGCGGGACCTGCTTTCGGATCTGCGGGAAGAATTCGATTATGTGCTGGTGGATTCACCGGCGGGCATTGACGATGGTTTTTCCTTAGCGACTACTTATGCGGATCGGATTGTTGTGGTGACAACACCACAGATTTCAGCAATCCACGACGCAGACTGCGTCTTAAATATCTTAAAGCGCGGCAAATGCAAAAACATCCAGGTACTGATCAACTGTTTCCGCAGACAGATGGTAAAGGACGGCAATATGTTAGATGTTGCAGATATCCGTGATCTGCTGGATGCAGAGTTACTCGGCGTTATCTTAGAGGATGAAAATGTCATCATTGCACAGA
>CAVCFM010000109.1:0-6100 GCA_963601305.1 bacterium
ATATGGCGCCGAGTCTCACATCCACCGCAAACATCGCAAGGCAGAGTGCAAACGTATTTAAGAAACCACCGATCACAATCACCAGACATCTGGCTGCATTATTTTCCACATCGGTAAGTGTTGTCGTGACTACGGCAGTGATATTCCCCAGACTGTTCTTATTAAAATATCCCATCGGGATATAGCGCAGTCTGTCTCCGATATGTACCCGCTTTTCCGCTGCCATAAAATATCCGGTCTCCGTCTCCGCATTTGTGGAGTAATAAAAGCATGCAAGCCGTCCGGCGATCGACACGAGCATTACCAACAGCACCGGCAAAATTTTTGTCTCTTTTCCACCGACGATGATATCTAACGTCATCATCAGCGCCAGAAACTGCAGCGCCGCAAAAACTGCTCCGATAAAAGATACCACCATGGCTTTCGTCAGAAGTTTTCTCTTTTTCCCTGCAAATGCAATTATTTCTTTTAATATTCCGACCATTTTTCTTCCCCCTTACGCCACATCGCGTACCCCAAGGTATGCCTTCCACATCTTTGCATACAATGGGCAGTCTTTTATCAGCTGCTCGCTCGTTCCCCAAGCAACAATGGTTCCATCTTCCACAACGACAATGTTGTCCGCATCTGCAATCGTTCCAAGCCGGTGTGCAATGACGATCAGGGTCTTTCCCTGGGTCAGGGCTGAAATTGCCTTCTGGATGACCACCTCGTTCTCCGGGTCAATGCTCGCCGTTGCCTCATCGAGAATGACGATCGGCGCATTTTTTAACATCGCCCTGGCAATGGAGATCCGCTGCTTTTCACCGCCGGACAAGTGACCTCCGCCTGCTCCGCAGATGGTGTCATACCCCCGGTCCAGTTTCCGGATAAAATCATCGCAGCCCGCAGCCTTTGCCACTGCTTCCACTTCCTCATCAGTCGCACCCAGTCTTCCCATCCGGATATTCTCGCGTATCGTCCGGTCAAACAGATAATTGTCCTGAGAGACATAGGCAATCTGTTCATTTAACTGTGCAAGTGGAATTTCTTTTAAATTTTTCCCGCCAAGGGTGATCGCTCCGCCCGTCACATCCCAGAACCCTGCAATTAGTTTTGCGATTGTGGATTTGCCGGAGCCGGACGGACCGACAAGTGCTGTCACCGTTCCCGGTCTTATCGTGAGATTCACATTTTTTAATACTTCCTCGCCCGCATTTCCGTAGGTAAACGTCACATCGGAAAGAACAACCTCATTCTCGGCTAATGTCACCTGTTCTAATGGTCTCACCAGCTCCTCACTCTCAAGGATGCCATTGATTTCTTTTACATTGGTTCCCACAACGGCGAGTTCATCCACAAACGACATTGCTGCTAAAAACGGGCCGGTAAATCCCATGGACAGTACAATGATGGTAAAAAAGTCTGCCGCGGACAAACTTCCGTGTGACCACAGCAACAGCCCTACCGGGAGCACTGCCACCAGAACAGACGCGCAAATGTCTGCATCACAGACATATATTTTTGATTGTCCCTCATCCAATCCACATAATATGCGGCGTTTTCCTCGACGGCGCCTGCATATTTTTTATAGGAACCGGCAGACTGACTGAACGCTTTTACCACCTGAATACCGCCGACATACTCTACGATCGCATTTGCCATCCGCTTGCCGACTGCCACGGCTCCCTCCCAGCGGGTCGCATATGTCTTGCCGCTCTGCATCATGACCGTCATTCCAACCACTGTCGTAAACAAAGATGCAAACCCCATTCTCCAGTCCAGCACAAAAATATAGACTGCAATTGCAAGCGGCACCAGCAGGTTTGCTGTCATCTCCGGGATTAAATACGCCAGTGTCGGCTCCATTCCCTCCACCCGGTCCACAATCGTTGTCTTATATTGACCGGACGGTGTGTTTAAAATGGTTCCCATCGGAACCCGCGACAATTTCGCAAGCATATTTTTTCTCATATCCCGCAGAGTCTCATAAGTCGCCGTGTGCGACATCGCAGTCGACCACGCTGAGCAGATGGATTTTACCAGATATCCGCCCAACATTCCCCCGCACCATGGCAGGCACGCCTGCAGCGTCCCCCCGGTGAGCAGCAGACGGATCATCGCCGCAATACAAACATACGACAGCATCGTGCCTGCCACGCCAAGCACTGCCAGCACGATCGCTCCGTAAAATTTTGCATGATACTTTTCACCCCAGCCCCAGACAACCGCGATCGGGGATGGCTCCTTTTCTTTTTTCATACGATTCAACTCCTTCTTTCTTTTTTGATAAGTTATGACTAACTCATATGGAAAATAAATGAGGACTCCTTTGGACTAGGAAATCCCCAGCAATTTAAACCAGCCTGCCGAATAAAACTCCCGCAAACTGTTCATATAGGCAACTGCCTTTTCCCGCGGCATATCATGACGCACGGTCTCAAACATCCCGTTGAACATGCTGCTCGCCACCATATGGATCAGCTGCTCATCCATCTTTTCCGGCTTATATCCGGCATCCTGCATCCGTTCCATAAGTACAATACTCGCATTTACTTCAATGTCCGTCAGAACATCCAGGTAATGCTCGTATTTCGTCCCATTAGAGCAGCAGACAATCAGTTTGAATGCATCAAAATGGTCATATATATATTCCATCATCCACGCATGCCCTTCATCTGACACCTCGGGAAGTTCCTCAACCTGATCCTGCACCGGCATCCCGGCAAACTGCTGCTGGATCTCACGGTAGCGCTCTTCCAGCACTCTGGCAGGTTCTTCCACCAGCGCGTCAAACATGGATTCTTTGTCTGTGTAATAACGGTACAATGCCCCGGTTGTGACAGACAGTCTTGCCGCTATGCTCCGCATGGATGCTCCCTGAAAGCCCTTTTCCAGGAATTCGGCTTTTCCTGCCTCCAGCAAATCCGCAGCTAATTTTTCATTGAGTGGTCTCATACAGTAACCTCATTTTACATGTACATTTGTTTCTTAAAATTAAAATAACGATGTTATCTGATAACACCGTTATTTTAATTTCGCTATGTAATTTTGTCAATATTGCTTATTCATGCTTTTTTCTCAATACGGTGCTTACGCCTCTCCCACCATCTTAAACGTCTTCCGGATCATCACATACATCAGTCCGCAGAAAAACAGCACATACACCGGCAGCAGTTCAATCGCAACCGCATTTGCGATCAGACCAAATATCGGCGGCATAAAAGTCGAACCCACATATGCGCTCGCCATCTGGATTCCGATGATTGCCTGGGAATTTTTCTCGCCAAAATTAGACGGTGTCGCGTGGATGATCGAAGGGTAGATCGGCGCACATCCGATTCCCATGATCACAAGTCCCGCCAGCGCAAATGCATCCTGCGGAACCGGCAATAAAACTGCGATGCACCCGAAAAATAAAAGCGCCGTGCCAAGCCGTATCAACTGGTAATCGCTTAATTTTCCTGCCACCACGCCGGCAAAAAAGCGGCCGATGGTAATTCCGATGCAGAATAAGGATGCAAAAGCTGCCGCACGCTCTGCCGAGATGCCTTTTGCACCAACTAAGTAGCTGCTGGACCACAAGATCAATGTCGATTCCAGCGCACAATAAGAAAAGAACCCCAGCAACAACTGCGGCACGCCCTTAATTTTTAAGGCACCACGGATTCCCACTGCCGCAGGCGCCTCCTGCTGTTCTGTTTTTTGATTGACTTTCCACACCGGGAGGGTCACAAACAGGATGACCGTGATCCCCATCTGAATGAAGGACACCATGCGATAGCCATTCTGCCAGTTTGTGTTGGTCAGCGCATAGCTCATAATGTAAGGGCTGATGATCGTTCCGACTCCCCAGAAGCAGTGCAGCCAGCTCATATGTCTGGAATTATAGTGCAGCGCCACATAATTGTTGAGCGCCGCATCAATGGCACCTGCGCCAAGTCCGTATGGGATTGCCCAGACACAGAGCATCCAAAAAGCAGTTGCCGTGGAGAAGCCATACAACGCAACTGCTGTCAAAAGTACACTGCACACCGTCACCTTATTCACGCCAAGCTTTCTGGTAAGCCGCTCCGACATAAGGCTGGAGCATATCGTACCCGCCGAGATGATCATCGTGACAAAACCGGCATAGGATAACGGCACCGCAAACGCCTCGTGGATGACCGGCCACGCTGATCCGAGCAGCGAGTCCGGCAATCCCAAGCTGATAAATGCAAGATAAATTAACAATAACAATAATGTATACATCGTTTTACTGATCTGCCTCTCTGCGTCTGGCATCAAGATAAGCAACCGCAGACAATGCTGCCACATTGCCCTCTCCTGCTGCCTTGATATACTGATATGGTTTTCCGACAATGTCCCCGGCGGCAAAGCAGCCCGGCAGATTCGTCTTCATCATTCTGTCCACCGACACATGATTGTCCTCCACCAAAAGTCCCGGCACAAGCTGGTCTGCGGCAACGCTCTCCCGCAAAATAAACACACCGTCCAGCGCAAGCTCCTGTTTTTTTAAAACCAGTGTATCCACCGTCTCCTGCCCTTTTATCCCGACGACAGAATCCCGGATGACCTCGATCTTATCATCCACATGCACCTCATCCAGATACATCGGAATATAAAATACTTTCTCTGCCACCTGCGCTAAAAAGTCTGCTTCCTCCTCATCCGCCTTGGAATACCCGATGACCGCCGCGCGCTTTCCCCGGTAAAACATCGCATCGCAGGTTGCACAATAGCTGACACCCTTTCCTAAGAACTCTTTTTCGCCTGGAATTGGCTTGCCAAAGCTCACGCCGGATGCGAGAATAAGTGTCTCGGCCTCATACATCCCATCCTTTGTCAGAAGGGAGTAATATCCGCCGACCGGCATGATATTGGTGACTTTTTCCTGCGTGATCGTAATGTCCATCGCCTTAATGTGCTGCAAAAAAGCTTCTGCAACCTCTTCCCCTGTTTTCCCGTACATGCCAAGGTAGTTATTGATCCCGTGAGCTTTTACCAGCTTGCTGCTCAGTTCCGCAGAACCGAATAAAATAATATCTTTGTTGCGCGCTTTTGCATTGATTGCTGCGGAAAGACCGGCCGGGCCGGTTCCCACAATCGCAATATCATATCTCTTTGACATACTATTTTTACCTCAAATTATACCTCAAGTAATTTTAAAATCTCTGCCTTCGGGATCACTCCGATGGAGCGCTTTACTTCCTTGCCGCCTTTAAACACTAAAAGTGTCGGGATGGAAACCACCCGGTACTGCTGTGCGATATCCATTGCCTCATCCACATTGACTTTGACTACCTTAACACCCGTGCTCTCTGCTGCAACTTCCTCCACAACCGGTCCGAGCATTTTGCATGGTCCGCACCACGGTGCCCACAAGTCCACCAATACCGGCACGTCTGACTCCAATACTTCCTTGTTAAATGCTTCCTGACTGATATTCTTTACTTCCATCTTATTTTCCTCCATTTGTCTGTACTTCTTATAATAAGTTTCTGATTGCATCCTCGACAACCTGCATATCTGTTGTCGGCTCAAAACGCGCGATGACATTTCCACTGCGGTCGATTAAAAATTTGGTAAAATTCCACTTGATGTCCGGCTCCGTTTTATAGTCCGGGTGCTCGCGTCCTAACATGCTCTCCAAAATCGGCGTCAGAGGATGCTCCGGGTCAAATCCCGCAAAACCCTTCTGGCTTTGCAGATATTGAAACAGCGGTAACGCCCCGCTGCCGTTGACATCCACCTTGGAAAATCTGGAAAAGGTCAGTCCAAAACGCGCATCGCAAAAACTTGCAATCTCCTCATCGCTTCCCGGCGCCTGATGACCGAACTGGTCGCACGGAAATTCGAGAACATCAAATCCCTGCTCGCCATATTTTTCATATAGATCCTGAAGGTCATCGTACTGCGGTGTAAAGCCACATTCTGTCGCCGAATTGACGATCAACAGCACTTTTCCTTCATACGTTCCGAGCGAAATCTCATCTCCATATACATTTTGGGCACTAAAATCATAAATATTCATACTGCTTCCTCCCTATTATAACAAATCTGCCACACATGCTTCAACCAGTTTCATATCTGCGGTTGGCTCAAATCTCGCAACGACATT
>CAVCFM010000110.1:0-2153 GCA_963601305.1 bacterium
GTGCCGGGATGAAAAAATATTGCCTTATCTGGACAAGATCGAAGGTTCGGGAAAGTTTCTGCTCAGCCTGATCAATGATATTCTGGATGTGGCAAAAATCGAGAGCGGCAGCCTGGATTTAAAACCGCGGCTGATGGGACTGGAGGAACTCGATGATGCGATAAACACGAATATCCGGTCGCTGATGGAGAGCCGTAACATTCATTTCCGTTATGAAAAGGAAGCGAAAATCTCCGGCATCTATGTCGACGTTGTGCGCTTTGATCAGATTTTCTTTAACATTTTATCCAATGCAGCCAAGTATACGCCCGAGGGAGGCGAGGTTGTGTTCTGGATCAGGTGTCTGCGCAAGGAGGACGATGTGGAATGGGTACGATTCATCGTCAAGGATACCGGAATCGGCATGAGCGAGGAATTTATCGAGCATGCGTTTGAGCCTTTTGTGCAGGAGACGCGCAGGGAACGGGCACAGCAGTGGCAGGGAACCGGGCTGGGGCTCACCATTGTAAAAAAACTGGTGGATCTGATGGAAGGTCACATTTACCTTCACAGCGTGCTGGGAAAAGGAACGTCGGTGGTGATCGATCTTCCGCTCAAACTGGCGGAATTCCACGGGGAGAGTCACAGCGGCAGTAAGATGAGCCGTATCGATGAACTGCGGGGCAAGCAGGTGCTTTTGGTGGAGGACAATGAGATCAACACGTTTGTGGCGCGCCGTATCTTAGAAAGCCATGGACTCGAAGTAGAACATGCGAAAAACGGTCAGGAGGCGGTCTCAATGGTGGAGGCATCGGAATGGGGTTACTATGATCTGATACTGATGGATATCCGTATGCCGGTTATGGACGGGCTGGAAGCGACGGAGCATATCCGTTGTATGGAGCGGGAGGATACGAAGCATATGCCTATCATTGCGATGACGGCAAACGCCTACGATGAAGATATGCAGAAATCTCTTCACGCAGGCATGAACGCGCATCTGTCAAAGCCCATCGAGCCGTCGGTGCTGCTCGACACACTCCTCAAGTATCTGGCGTAGTGGCGGTGTGCGCAGCAATTAAGACCGTGCAAAAAAGGAGACGCAGATGCCGCCGGGGCCGATATGGGTACCGATGGTGCTGCCGATGGTGCTGATGGGGAGCTCGTCAACGTGACCTTCCCACAGGGCGCGGCTGTCGTCGATATATTTTTTTAAAAGTGAATCATCAGATCCGGTATATCCGAGGACAAGCGGCATGTCATAATCAATGCCGCTTGTTTTATGCACTTCCTGAAGCAGCATGTTATTGCCATTTTTCGAGCCGCGGGCTTTGCCGAGAAGCGCCACCTCGCCGTTTACAATGGCGATCACCGGTTTGACGGAGAGCAGATTACCGGCAAATGCAGCGGCGCCGGAGATGCGGCCGCCGCGTTTTAAATATTCTAAGGTGTCTAAGAGGGCGATGACCCGGACATCTTTTTTTCTTGCATTTAAGGCAACTGCAATCTGAGCGGCATCCAGCCCCGCATCCCGCAGACGGCAGGCATATTGAACGAGGATCTGTTCCCCGAGGCAGACATTTTCCGTGTCGACGAGGTGGATGCAGTCCTCATAGCCGTCGAGGGCAATGTTGGCGCTCTGGTAGGAGCCGGACAGCTTGGAGGAAAGCGTGAGAACTACGGCGGTGTCGCCAGCTTTCTTTACGGCTGCAAAGGCTGCCTCATATTCCTGGGGCGGGATCTGGCTGGTCGTAGGCAGGCAGTCACTCGTTGCCAGCTTCTCATAAAATTCACTGTGGGTCATCGTGATCCCATCTAAAAATTCTTCCTCGCCGAAAATTGTTTTCAGCGGAAGAAAAGTTACGCCAAGCGCATCCGCCTGCTCTTTGGTCAGGTCGGAAGCGGAATCGATAATAATCTGTACACTCATAAAAATCTCCATTTCAAAATAGTTTGACTGTCAAAGTGTTGCATACCAGTGGTAATATATAGTAAGACATAAAAATTGTCAAGATATTTTGATAGTCAAATTATTTAAAGGAGTATTACAAAAGAATGAAGTATGTCAAACAATTTCTGATGATTATGTTGTTTACGTTTCTCGGCGAGGTGCTGCGGGAAGTGCTTCCGCTGCCGGTTCCGGCGAGCATTTACGGACTGGTTCTGATGTTTGT
>CAVCFM010000111.1:0-3571 GCA_963601305.1 bacterium
AGGGTGCCCTTACCGTGATGGTAGGACATATTGCAATGCCGGCTTACGAGGAGAAGTTCGATGGAAAGCCTTGTGAGAAGATCATTCCGGCAACGCTCTCCAAGAATCTGTTACAGAAGTTATTGCGGGAACAGTTGGGATTCAACGGTTTGATCTCGACGGATGCGACGCCGATGGTCGGCTTCCGCTGCGCCGCAGAGCGCAAGCTTGCAGTGCCGATGGCGATTGAAAACGGCTGCGATGTCTTCCTGTTTAACCAGGATTTGGACGAAGATATCATGTATATGACGGAAGGCTACCAGAGCGGCATACTTTCCGAGGCGCGCTTGGAGGAGGCAGTAAAACGTATTCTTGCCACAAAGGCAGCGTTAGGACTGCATATCAAGCAAAAAGAGGGCACGCTGGTACCGGGGGAGGAAGCATTATCGGTACTGCGCTGTGAGCAGTTCGACAACTGGGCAAAGGAATGTGCGAACGAGGGCGTGACGCTGGTAAAGGATACACAGCATCTGCTTCCGATCACACCGGCACGCCACAAACGGGTTCTTCTTGAGATGATGGGAGATTTCCCTTCCAATGACAGAGTGTGTGCATCCTTTAGCAGGCTGCTGACTGAGCATGGATTTGAAGTGCATGTCTATGAGCCGGAGCGCTTGGGCGAGAGCGGAAAGCTGTTTGATACGGTCGAGGAATTTAAAACCAAATATGATCTGGTTCTCTACATCGGAAATATCGAGACCGCCAGCAACAAGACCGTTGCACGGTTGAACTGGCATACCCTGTTTGGACTGGGCAATAACATGCCGTGGTTTATCTACGAGGTACCGACGATGTTTATCAGCGTGGGCAATCCGTATCACCTGATGGATGTGCCGATGGTCAAGACGTTTATCAACGGATACTGCAACTCCGACTATGTGATCTCCGCGATCGTGGAAAAGATTGTCGGAAATGGCACATTCCTTGGAAAGAGTCCGGTGGACGCATTTTGCGGCAGAAAAGACACCAGATTTTAGGCAGATTGCATAATAACCGTAGCGTTATAGCGAAAATGATATAAGTACATAACAAAAACGAATGATAAAGTAGTGGATTTTTGGCGGAATTTGTTAGATAATTAACAAAGATGATAGAAAACCGCAACACGCGGCGAAAGGAGAAGGAAACATGAAAATTGTAGGCGTATCTTTAGGAACTAGAAACGGAAGCAACGATGCTATGTGTAAAGAGGCATTGATCGCTGCACAGGAGATGGGAGCAGAGGTATCTTTTATCCACCTGCTTGACTGGGATATTAAGGATTGTACCGGATGCGTAGCCTGTTCCAGAGGTCTGGTAATGGGTAAAGGTAATATCTGTACCAGAAAAGATGAATTTGATGATTTCAGAAGCCAGCTGTTAGATGCAGACGGCGTGTTAGTTGTAGATCCAATCTTCGTATGCGGAGGTTCCGGATTATTCCACACATTGATGGACCGCTTCGGACCGAGAGCTGACCGTGGTATGAACATCGTAGCACATCAGATCGCTGAGAATGGCGGCGGCAAGGACACAGACCTTCGTCTCTTAAAGGACAAAGTAATTTCCTTTATCGGTATCGGTGGTTCTGACTGGGCAACCGCAATCGAGTATGACCATACACAGCTTGCAATGTCTCCAATGTGGAAGATCATTGACAATGAGAAGTTTGCATGGTCCAAGAACATCATCATGGAAGAGGAAAAAGTAGAGCGTGTTCGTGAGATCGGACGCAACCTTGCAAAGGCTGCTGCTGATATCGAGAATGCGAAGTTCATGGGAGACCCGGGAATCTGCCCACACTGCCACAGCAAGAACTTCTACATCACACCTGGAACTACAGAGGCAACCTGTATGACATGTGGTATCGTCGGACAGATGAGCATCGAGAACGGCGCGATCAAATTCAGCTTCGAGCCTGAGATGGAAGCACATGCACACGACACCCTTTCCGGTAAGTTCATGCATGCAGATGACATCAAAGAGAACGAAGGAAAAGCAATTGAGAATCGTAAATCCGAGAAGTTCAAAGCAAGCCAGGCAAGAATTGATTCTTTCCATGTGGAAGAGATTCTGCCACCATCTAAGAGAGCGTAAGGAATATATAGCTGAGGGGCTGTCTATGGACAGCTCCTTTTCCGATATATTATAAAGCAGGCAGTTTCACAATTGCCTGCAAAAAATATCAGTATTGGGAGATTTCTATGAAGATTACAGACTTAAAGATCAATGGCGTTACAAATCCGGTGGGATTTGCCTACGAGAAAATTTTATGTTCCTGGAAAGTGATGGACACCACAGCGAAAAAACAGCAGGAGGCTGTGATCGAAGTGAGCCGCAAGGCGGACTTTAAAGAGACAGAACATGTGGTTTTTGGCATGGGATTAAAATCCAACGAGACGGACATCACATTTCCGTTACAGCCGCGCACAAGATATTACTGGCGTGTAAAAGTGACCGGCGACAACGGGGAGAGCGCGGTCAGCGAACCGGCTTTTTTTGAGACGGCAAAGATGCAGGAGCCATGGCAGGCCATCTGGGTAGGACCGGGAAAGGAAGATACCTGTCATCCGGTGCTGAAAAAAGAATTTACCGCAGAGAAGGGCATTGCCCAGGCGAGATTGTATCTCTGTGGTGTCGGTTTATATGAGGCATATGTAAACGGCGAGAAGGCGGGGAATGACCTACTTGCCCCGTTTATCAATGACTATAAGGAGTGCCTGCAATATCAGACCTATGATGTGACAGAGCTTTTGGCAGCGGACAACCAGATTGCCATCTATCTTGGAAAAGGCTGGTACATGGGCAGATTCGGACTGGACGGCAAGGAGTGTAACTTTGGCGACCGCATGGCAGCGATTGCGGAACTGCATGTGACCTATGAGGATGGAAGCACACAGATCATTGCCACCGATGAGAGCTGGCAGTACTGCGGCAGTGATGTGGAGGACAGCGGTATCTACTTTGGTGAGATCATAAACCACCAGCTGTGGAGCGACCGCGAAAATCCGTTAAAGTCTGTGGAAAAAGTTGCGATCGAGACAAAATTGGTGGAGCGGTACAGTCTCCCGGTTATCGTAAAGGAGCGCCTGACTCCGGTGGAGGTAATCCACACTCCGGCGGGAGAGACAGTGCTTGATATGGGACAGAATTTTGCCGGAATGATGGAGTTTACGGCAGATTTTCCAGCAGGAACAAAGATTACCATCGAGTGTGGCGAGATCCTTCAACAGGGCAATTTTTACCACGAGAATTACCGCGAGGCCAAGAGCACGTTTACCTATATCTCCGATGGCAGACGCGAGCTCGTGCATCCGCATTTTTCCTACTATGGATACCGTTATCTGAAAGTAGAGGGATGGCCGGGAGAGTTAAAGGCAGAGGATGTTACCGGGCTTGTGGTGTACTCAGATCTGGAACGCACCGGATTCATCGAGACCTCTAATGAAAAGATCAACCGTCTGTACCAGAACTGTCTGTGGAGCCAGAAATCCAATTTTATCGATATGCCGACCGACTGCCCGCAGAGAAGCGAGCGTCTGGGTTGGACCGG
>CAVCFM010000112.1:0-2241 GCA_963601305.1 bacterium
CATAGATGCTATTGATATTTCTTCTCGTATCGTCACTGATACCAAGACAATAGCAAAGTGCTTTGTGGTACACATCCTGATAGCGCACCTCTTTTAATTTTTCATAATAGAATTTTTCATGTGCTTCGCTGATAAAGTTGATTTTTTCTTTCTTTGCTCCTAACGCTGTGTTGTTCATATTGAACCTCTCATAATAATCTTTGTTGTTCTCTTGTTAACTCGCTTTTTCTCACATTTTCATAGAGATTGCATCTCTACTTTTTTTTTCACACATTTTTTTCGCTCTAATCCATACTCTTGAACCCTTTGGTCTAATAATGTCTCACGCTCCATATATCTTGTCCAAGCTGATTCAACATTTTCGACAATCCTTTCATAATCCTTTCTCGCCTTTGCAATATCCTGCTCATAGATTTCAGAACTATTGCTTTCCAAAAACTCAAGTACACGCCTTACTGTGGAAGGTGCAGCTGCATGTATCGGTACCGCTGTGATCGAAGATCGACTAATTCCAGTTGCCTCATTTACTTTTGTTATAGAGGTACCGAGCGATAAATAATATTCCTTTGTATCAACCCCACATGTTCGTAATGATTTGTACCTAGCTGGCATTCTTTTCTCCTCCTATCCATATTTTTTCAAAATAAAAAGAACCTGGATTTTTCACCAAGTTCTTCAATAATCTTTTCCGACCCTTACCGTATCCACAATCGAACGTTAGGTAGATAACCTTCTCGTCGCCTTCGCCGACATAATAGGTATCGTATTTTTTCAATTCCTCTGCCGAAACATTTCCGGTGGGCTTCGTGCCCTCCGCACCAAATCCCAAGCCCCAGTTATCGGCCTCGTCCTCAATGACACCCTGCACCGTCATCGCCTGATAAGCCTGTTTTAAATGAGCCGTGCCTCTTCCCGCTGCAAACATCAATCCGAGCACCAATGCCACCAGGGCACCTTTTGCAACCCGTTGTCTCATAACCTCTCCCGGTTTTTCTATCCCTAAAATATATGGATACAGAGCATGGGCTATGAATTATTCGTTATTCTGGAAGCCACATTCCGGGCAGACGTTTCCGCCCTTATAGATATGTCCGCAGCGCAGACAGCAGATCGTCTCATGCTTCTCCTTCGCCAGGTAAGTCAGCTGTCGTGACTGCGGTTTTTCCTGTAAATAATGGATAAATGCATTGAGTGTCTCCGCAAAAGCCGGAAGTTCCTTCGCATCCACCACATAAGGTACCTTTATCTTGGTGCCGCCTTTCCGGTGCACATAAAGCCCCTTGTTGAGCAGTCCCGTGGACGCCGTGACCGATGCAATGCTCTCGATCCGGAATCCATAGGCATTTAACAGCGTGCTGTAATAAAAATGGTTCGGGGTCAATATCATGCCCTCTTTTCCGGTTCCGTTCCTGGTCGCATCCACCACAAGGATCGGATACTCAAACGGCTCCGTGCCGGCAGCGTAGGATGCCATCGCATACTCAATGACGTCCAGTTCTCCCGGGGCAGTCTGCCCTAAGAGTGCTTTCCTTGCCGGGTAAAAATGGTGCTGTGGATAGTCCGACACTCTTGCCGCCTTTAAATCCTCCTGCAATTTCTGTACCAAAAGCTCACACTCGTCGGTCTTGATCTTTGCCAGCCGCTTTTCTAACATCCGCAGCGTATCTTCTTTTAACTCCGGCAAAAAGGCTCCTTCTTTTATCAGCTGATAAGCGACCACGCCCTCATCAAATGTCATCTTCATCGGGTCCGGACAAAGCCTTGCAATCTCGTCCGCATCCAGTTCGCGGATTTTATCATCAATCCGTTCCAGATAAGGTGCGACTAATTCCGGCAAAAAGTTTTCATTTCTCAACTTCTCGGCAAGCTCGCTGTAATCTTCCCTGCTGACCTTTCTGGCTCTCTTTACCATGTTCGCAAGCTCCTGCTCCTCCGCCTGCTCACGCCGTTTTGCAAGTGTTTCCTCATAGGGTGCCAGATCCACATCCTCATAGTCACGGATCCGCTGTACAAACTTCTGATAGCCGCTTCGGTCCAGATTTGCCGGCATCTTCTCCACTAACTGGCGCACCTCGCGCTCCCCCTGTTTCTTTTTCCAGTCACCAAGACGGTCAAGAAGTGACTTCGTCTCCTCCGGCGGCAGCTTGGCGTTCTCAATCTCCTCGTAGACACGCTTCATCAATATGTAATTTTTCCCCTCGCAGCTGTCCACCTTTCCGGAAAGCTGTGCCACGCGGTCTG
>CAVCFM010000113.1:0-2768 GCA_963601305.1 bacterium
CGTATCTCAGTGCTCAGAGATGGACAATATGTAACGACTTTAAATATCGATGAGATAGACAGACCGGGATTGATAAAATTAATGGTGGGCCGTGAACTGACCAATGCTTATCCGGAAAAGAAACCGGCAGAAAAAGAAGTGGTACTTGAGGTAAATAATCTCACCGGAAATGGGTTAAAGGATGTAAGTTTCACATTGCATAAGGGAGAGATACTGGGATTTGCAGGACTGGTCGGAGCAGGCAGAACGGAACTGATGCATCTGATATTTGGGGCAGCGAAGAAGGAAAGCGGAAGCATTAAGATAAAAGGAAAAGAAGTAAATCTCCATTCCCCGAATGACGGAATGAAGAATGGAATCGGGCTTATTCCGGAAGACCGCAAGTTTCAGGGATGTTTTATCGATAAGCCAATCTACTGGAACATTTCTATCTCTGATATCGACCATCTCACAAGAGCCGGAGTCATCAATCGCAGAAAAGAGATGGAGGTAGCGGAGGATTATAAAAAGCGGTTGAAGATTAAGACTCCGAATCTACAGCAGCTCACAAGTGGACTATCCGGTGGAAATCAGCAAAAAGTGGTGATAGCAAAAGCTCTTGCAGCCAATCCGGATATTCTGATTTTTGATGAGCCGACGAGAGGAATTGATATCGGAGCGAGATACGAGATCTATCTGTTGATGAATGAGTTGGCAGAGCAGGGAAAATCCATTCTTATGGTTTCCTCCGATATGGAAGAACTGCTGGGAATGTCGGAACGTATCATAATTCTTCACGAAGGCAAAGTTACGGGTGAGATAGGACGGGATGAATTCTCACAGGAAACAGTTATGACATTTGCTTCGGGATTATAGGAGGACTTAATAAATGGAAAAGACAAAAAAGAAAAGCGTAGGCGCAGTTATCGGAGATTTGTCACTCCCGATTTTATTGGTTGGATTGATTATTTTCTTCAGCATTATGACAGACCGGTTCTTTACACCGCTCAATATCACCAATATTCTGGTTCAGAATGTTCACGTGGCAGTATGTTCGGCGGCGGTCATGATCATCATGATCAGTGGTGGATGCGATTTGTCTATCGGCTATCAGATGTCAGTAGCAGCGGTTCTTGTCACAAAAATGATCAGCGTTAACAACTGGCCGGTTGGACTGGCGATTATAGCTGGAATCGTATTGTGCAGCTTGCTCGGTACTTTCAATGGACTGATGGGTATTAAGTTAAAAAGCAGCACGATGATCGTGACTCTTGGTACGATGGCAATTTTCCAGGGTATTTCTTACCTGATCAGTGAGTCGAAGACATATCATAATCTTCCGAAGTCATTTATGCTGATCGGACAGGGAAAGTTATTCGGATGGCTTCCGATTAACGTCATAATTATGGTAGTAATTCTTCTGATCGTCGGATTTATCATGAACAGAACATCCATCGGACGCAAAGTGTATGCAGCCGGTGATAATCCGGAAGCAGGACGTCTTGCAGGACTGAATGTGGCGAGGATCAAGATCCTTTCTTTTACAGCAGCAGGTGTATTAGTTGGTATTTCAGCAATTCTGCTTGCCTCACGTTCCGGTTCGGCGGATTCCAGTACCGGTGTTGGTATTGAGTTTACAGGTATCACCGCCTGCGTTCTTTCCGGAGTTGCCCTAAAGGGTGGCGAGGGAACCTTATGGAAAGTGATCGTTGCCGTATTCGTACTTGGTGTACTTGGAAATGGCATGCAGCTGATCAATCTCGGTACCTATCCGCAGTTCATTGCAAAGGGCGTGATTATGTTAGTATCTCTGTACTTAACCACCAGAAATGTGGAGACGGCGTAAGGGTGATATGGATACCGTGTGGTATTTATATAAATTAATTTTTAATCAGGAGGGTTTTAACATGAAAAAAGTAATTTCTATGTTGCTTGTAATGTGTATGCTTGTATTTGGACTGGCTGCATGCGGCTCAGACAAGACAAGCGAGACGAGTGGAAGTGGCGAAACAGGCGAGGCAAGTACAGCGGGTGACACACAGACAGAGGAGAAGTCAGATGAAAAGAAATCCGTCGGTTTTGTAACATTTGGTCTGGGCGGAGATTTCTTCCAGTCACTTGCCGATACATATGTTGAAAAGTTTGAGGCAGCAGGCTGGGATGCACAGTATGCAGATGGTCAGTTTGACCCGACAGCGCAGATGGAAGCTGCCGAAAACTATATTGCAATGGGCGTCGATGTACTTGTTATCTGGGCAGTAGCTCCGGAGGCAATGGATTCGGTTGTGCAGGAAGCGATGGATAAAGGCATCAAAGTGATCTCTTTTGTTGCAGAGTTAAGTGATTACGATGCATTGATGGTATCCGATGATGCAGATATTGCAGACTGCTGTGCCAAACTTGCAGCAAAATGGATTGATGAGACTTATGCAGATGCGGAAGACCACTCTGTACCGGTTGCTGTATTCAGCTGCCGTACTGCACAGACAGGCGTGATCCAGGCAGATGAGCTGGTTAAGATTGAAGAGTTTTCCACAAAAGCCAAGTTTGTAAAAGAAGTAGAATGTTCCGATGAGACAGCAGCCGTAGGTTTGGATGCGATGCAGAATCTGTACACAACAAATCCGGAGATCAAAGTATTTTTAAGTGCACACAATGCTCTTGGAACAGGTATTAACAACTATTTCACAGCAGCTGACTCACCGGTAACGGATTATTCGGATATGGGTATCTTTGTGGTAAACGGTGATTCTTCAACAGCCGAGTTGATCAAAGAGTCTGTAGAGGGA
>CAVCFM010000114.1:0-8052 GCA_963601305.1 bacterium
TGACCCTCTGCTTGTAAGGCAGATGCTCTCCCAGCTGAGCTAAGATCCCATGTCCGTCGGTCGCTTACCGCAACCGACTTGATTAGTATACTATCCACAACATAAAATGTCAACACTTTTTTTGACATTTTTTTAATTTTTTTAATTTTTTTATTCCGCCAGCAAACGGTCCACCAGACGCACACATTCTGCCGCATCTTTCGAGTATCCGTCCGCCCCGATCTCATCCGCAAAACTCTCTGTGATGGCAGCCCCGCCGATTACGATTTTCGCAGTGCAGCCTTTTTCTTTTGCAAGCTCTACGACATCTTTCATCCGCATCATCGTAGTCGTCATCAGCGCCGACAGTCCGATTACCTTGGCATCCTCTTTCATGGCAGTGTCCACGATGGTTTCCGCCGGCACGTCCTTTCCGAGGTCTATCACATGATATCCGTAATTTTTGAGCATCAGCACAACCAGATTTTTACCGATGTCATGGATGTCTCCCTCCACGGTTGCCACCACAAGGGTTGCCTTCGCCTCTTTATCCGACCGCGCCAGCAGAGGCTCTAAGTGCTCGATGGCAAGCTTCATGGTATTGGCAGAAGATATCAGCTGCGGGAGGAAATATTTTTTCTTGTCAAACAGTTCCCCGACTTCATTGATTGCTGCGATCAGATGGTTGTTGATGATCTCTTCCGGCTGCTCGCCATCCGCAAGCGCCTTCTTTACCTCATCGAGGATTGCATTTTTATTTCCTTTTAAAACTGCCTCGTAAATGGCACTTTTCTTAGCAGGTTCTGATGATTTTGCAGCGGATGATGCATCGCCGGCCTTCGGCCTGGCATTTCCGGCTGCAAGCAGCGCCTCCGTCGTCTCAACCGGGACACGGATCTGTTTTGTTCCCTCGTATTTATCCGCCAGAAAATTCATGCGCTCGATGTAGCGGATATCGCTCTCCTTTTTTGCAAGGAGCATATCCGATGCGAATGCCGCATTCATCAGCTGTTCCTGTGACGGGTTGGCGATTGCCATCGTGAGTCCGTTTGCAATTGCCATCGTAAGGAACGCGGTATTGACATAGCTGCGCTCCGGCAGGCCGAAGGAGATATTTGAAAGTCCGCAGACCGTCGGCAGTTCCAGTTCATTCCTGCAATAGGAAAATGTCTCAAAACATTCCAGCGCGGCTCTCGCGTTGGCACCGATGGTTGCCACCAGACCGTCCACCACAATATCCTCTTTATTAAGACCGATTGCCTCGGCACGCGATACAATCTCACGGATAATGCCATGCTTTTCGGCGGCGTCCTTCGGCAGTCCCGCATCCGAGAGCGGCAGTAAAATGAACATTGCGCCGTATTTTTTTGCAATCGGAAGCAGGTTCTCTATTTTTTCCTGCTCCAGCGAGATCGAATTGATCAGCGCGCGCCCCGGATAAATCCGCAGTGCCGCCTCGATAATATCCACATGGCTTGAGTCGATACAGAGCGGACAGTCCACCGTGGATGTCACTTCGTAAATCGTCTTAAGCATCATGTCCTTCTCATCAATGCCGTTCATTCCCATATTGATGTCAAGGATTTTTGCGCCGTTCTCCTCCTGCTCCAACGCCATCGTGCGCACCAGATTCAGGCTGCCCTCCCGCAGCTCTGCCTGTAACTTCTTTTTGCCGGTAGGGTTGATCCGCTCTCCGATCACCATAAAATTGCCGTCTAGGGCGATCTCTACATGCGACCGCTCTGAGGTCAGCATCCGTCTCGCCTTCTTAAGAGGCTCCTTTATCTCGCATCCGGCCACCGCGTCATGCAATGCTTTGATATGCGCCGGGGTCGTTCCGCAGCAGCCGCCTAAAATAGATGCTCCTGCTTCGACCAACTGGACTCCCACCGATGCAAATTCCTCCGGCGTTGTCTTGTAGACGGTTCTGCCATCCTCAAGCTCCGGAAGTCCCGCATTCGGTTTTGCCAAAATCGGGATCGTCGCATATTTTTGCATCTCCTCAACTAACGGCAACATTGCCTCCGGTCCGGTTGAACAGTTCAGTCCCACCGCATCTGCGCCAAGACTCTGCAACACGATCACCGCCGTCGCCGGGTCGGTACCGTAGAGTGTTCTTCCATCCTCATTGTAGGTCAGGGACACCATGATCGGCAGGTCACACACCTCACGGATTGCCAGAACCGCCGCGCGGCATTCCTGCAAGCTCATCATCGTCTCCACCACGAACAGATCCGCGCCCGCCTCACAGATCAGCGCCGCCTGCTCCTTATAGACGTCCACGAGGTCTTCAAACATAAAATCGCCCAACGGGTATAATTGTCTGCCCGTCATGGTGATATCGCCTGCCACAAGGGCTTTTCCTGCCGCCGCGCGCTTTGACAATTCCACCAGTTGCCGGTTCATCGTCTCTATATGATCCGCAAGTCCGTATTCCTCTAACTTAATGCGGTTTGCCGTAAATGTAGGTGCAAACAAAATATCTGTTCCTGCCTCTACATACTGTCTCTGCAATTCCACCAGAACTTCGGCGTTTTCCAAAATCCACTGTTCCGGGCATACCCCAACCGGCATGCCTGCGTTCTGCAGGTTCGTTCCCGTCGCTCCGTCAAGCAGTATCGGTCCTTTTTTTACGAGTGTCTGAAATTCTTCCTTGGTCATCTTACTTCCCCTTACCGTATATCATAGCGTTTCAGTAGTATTTATATTATGTTATTATGACATTTTCCCATTCCGCGCGCAACCCCAAGTTTTCCTACTATCTGATTTCCTTGTCATTTTGAAAAAATCAGATATAATAGGAAACATGAGAACACAGATAAAATTAATTGCCCTCGATATGGACGGCACACTTTACAACAATCAAAGTCAGATTTCTGACGTCAACCAGGCAACCCTCCGGCATGCCACCACACAGGGAATTGAAGTAGTGATTTCCACCGGACGTCCCTACGCCGGACTTCCCCTTGAACTGCTGGGCGCGCTCGGCATCCGCTACGCGATCACCGCGGGCGGCGCTGCCATCTACCGCCTTGCGGATTCTGCCTGCATCTATACAAGCAGGATGGAACCGGCTGTAGTCTGCCCGATCCTTGAAAAATTGCAGGAAAAAGATATCCACATAGATGCCTTTATCGGCGGGGATGGATACACCATTTCCTCCTGCCGCGACCGGATTGGCCAGTTAGCGCTTCCCGAATCCATCAAGCAATATATCCGTGACACGCGGATTTTTAAGGATGATCTGGCAGCTCACATCGCATCAGCCCATCGCGCTGTGGAAAAGGTTACCCTCAATTTTTATAAGACCCCGGATGGCAGTTTTGCACATCGGGATGAGGTTGCCTCCTTTTTATCCACATGCCCGGAGATTTCTGCCGTCACCGGCGGCTATTACAATCTGGAATTTACCAAGGCCGGTACCACAAAGGGCTCTGCCTTATCGCATCTCTGTGAGTACTTAAACATTCCCATTTCCGCGACCATGGCATGCGGGGATACCCAGAATGATATTGATATTTTAAAAACAGCCGCCATCGGCGTCGCCATGGACAATGCATCCGATGCCGTCAAGTCCATCGCGGATTATATCACCCTCTCTAACGAAGAAAACGGTGTCTCCCATGCAATCCGGCATTTTACCGGTATCGCATAGGAAACACCGCGTTTCCTATCGGCTGATGACTCCGCCTCCAGCCACATAATCCCCATCATATAAGACAACTGCCTGTCCCGGCGTCACTGCCCGCACAGGTTCCATAAATTCACAACAGATCTCATCTTCGCCTGTCCGCCGCACGACACAGCGGCTTCCCTCGTGGGAGTAACGGATCTTTGCCACCAGTTCCATTCCGTCCGTAAAATCAGGAACCGCCATAAAATTCAGCTTCTGCGCATACAGCTTCGTGGTAAACACGTCCTTGTTCTCGCCGAGCACAACCTCGTTGGTCTCCGGTCTGATCTCGGTCACAAAAACCGGTGCACCGAGGGCAATTCCAAGTCCTTTGCGCTGTCCGATGGTATAGTGGGTAATTCCCTTATGACGTCCCAAAACAGTTCCATCCACAGACACAAAATTCCCCGGAGGCGGCACCTGCCCGCCACATTCCCGGTCGATAAATCCCGCATAATCATTGTCCGGAATAAAACAGATCTCCTGGCTGTCCTTTTTGTGCGCCACCATAAGACCAATCTGCTCTGCGATCGCACGGATCTGGTCTTTGGAATAGTCGCCCACCGGCATCAGCGTGTGGGAAAGCTGTTCCTGCGTCAGATTGTAAAGCGCATAAGTCTGATCCTTTGCCGCGGTCACTGAATTTTTTATTGCATATCTCCCGTTCGGAAGCTGTTCCACCCGCGCATAATGTCCCGTTGCAATATAATCTGCACCGATTGCAAGACTGCGCTGCAACAGTGATTCCCATTTTACATAGCGGTTGCATGCAATACATGGATTCGGCGTTCTGCCACGCAGATATTCCGCGGTAAAATAATCCATGACATTTTCTTTGAATTCCTGCTTGAAATTCATGACATAATAAGGGATCTCCAAGCGCTCCGCCACGCGTCTCGCATCGTCCACCGCGCTAAGGCCGCAGCATCCGCCATTCTCCGCCTGTGTCGCCACATCCTCATCCTGCCATATCTGCATCGTCACGCCGACTACATCGTATCCCTGTTCCTTCAGAAGGTATGCCGCCACGGAGGAGTCCACTCCGCCGGACATACCAACTACTACCTTTTTTCCTGCCATCTATCTATCTCCCATAATACTTGTTGCTATTTCGACAGCCTTAATCTTATACAGTTTTACGATTTTTTGCAAGTCTAACGTGCAGGATGCTGCTATTAAATACCGGTACTGTAAAGTTCACCAGTGTTATAGTTGTAAGTATAAGTTCCGCTCTGGCTGTAGGTATTGGACTTCGCTGCCTCTGTCTTCGCATAAGACTCAATCAGAGATGCCTGCGCATCCACCTGATATCCGTAGGAGCCTCTGGTCTGGAACAGTGCTTTCACATTGCTCATATCTGCCTTCTTGAATGTCTCCTCGTCCACAGACAGCTTGTTGTCAGAACCGATGGTAATCCCCACCTTAGCCAATAAATTCTGATTGACTTTGGAGTAGTTCACCATCGTATTGGCAGCCCGCAGAATACTGGTTGTATTCGACTCGGATGCCTCGTCGAGCAGATCGTTATAATCGGATGTAAACTGCTTTACCGCCTTATAAATCGCATCGGTGTCATATCCCTTTGTCGTGGTTCCGTCTTCTGCCTTAGTCTCAACTTCCTTGAACAGCGATTTGCTTCCTGTCTGCAATAACGCTTCCGCGGAGTCCTTCATGGAATCTGCAGCGCTCTCAATTTTCGTCAACGTCTTGCTGTCATCCTTGGATGTGGATGTGGAGGAAACTGCCTGCTTCACCTCATCACTGCTGTTATTGCCATAATAGGCATTTAACAGTTTGAAATAACTTCCGCTACGAATGGAATTGTAGTCCGCATAATTAATGCCCAGCAGATCCGAGCTTACGGAAAAACTGTTTGACTTGCTGTTCGTCTGATTCAGGCTCCCAAACAGTACGCCGATTGAATTAGAATCATATCCTGATATTGTTGCCATATTGATCACTCCTTTGAAAAAAATGACTTCCCTGTCGCCAGAATGGCAGACCATTCTGACATTAGTACCTATTGTCTATATCGTCATTTTAGCCCGAAAAATAACACTTTTCAAGTATAAAAATGTTCAAGCATTGTTCACACTTTATTCATAACTTGTTGTTATAATTACTATTATAAAAAAGACAGATAGTTTTATACTTGATAAATTTTTTCATAATAGCCCAGATGCTCCAGCGTCTGGGCACTCCTCATTTTTAGGGGCAAAATCCATGCATGACACTGTTGTGCACACGAGCGATAGATACGAAAAGGCGAGCCATTTAAGGCCCGCCTCTTTTTGATATTGCTTACATATTCTGGTCGTTATGTTTGACATCCCTGACATCGTATCCACGCTTCTCAAGCGCACGCACCACCTTGTCAAAATCCGGTGCCTCCACGCGCAGGAAAATCTCTGCCAGATCCATGACATCCGTTGGTATCACCATCATATTGCAGATATCTCCGCCTTCCTTTGCGATCACCTCACAGATCTTGCCAAGGACACCGCGGATATCGTAGGTGTAGATTGCCATGGAATTGTGCTTGTTGCCGAATATCTTCTGATATTCCTTAAATACTGCCTGCTGGGTGACAATACCCAGAAGGATATTCTTCTCGTTGGTAATCGGGATAAAACGCGTCTTAGAGGTAATGAACATCGCTGCAGCCTCTTCGATCCTTGTGTTCTCACCAATCGTATCAATCTTGGACTTCATGAATTCCTGCACTTTTTTGTTGCAGAACTCTTCCTTGGTTTCGGTAAAATCACGGAAATACTGCTCAAACAGATACTGCTTGGACAACACTCCGACAAATTCCTGTCCGTTTACGACCGGCAACGATAAAAGCCCCTGCTCTTCAATGATCTTAAGTGCTTCCTCCACAGTATCATCCACACTGATACATGCCAGCTGTCTAAAAGGCATCATAATCGCTTTTACTCGCATAAGAACTACCTCCCGCATAATTTATTTTGTTGTACTTATTATACACTAAATATTCTCAATCTGCCAGTCTATTGGCTCAATTCCGTTCGCTTTTAAGAATTCATTTGCCTTGCTGAAATGCTTGCAGCCAAAGAATCCTCGATACGCAGATAGCGGGCTTGGATGCGGTGCTTTTAAGATCAGATGCTTCGGATTCGTCAACATTGACTCCTTCATCTGCGCCGGTCTGCCCCACAGGAAATAGACGATCGGTCGGTCCTGCGCATTGACTGCCGAGATGACTGCATCCGTAAACTGTTCCCATCCTCTACCCTGATGGGAGTTTGCCTGATGCGCCCGCACGGTAAGCACGGTGTTGAGCAGCAATACACCCTGGTCTGCCCATTTTTTTAGATAACCGTTATTCGGAATATAGCAGCCCAGATCTGACTCCAGCTCCTTATAGATATTCTGTAAGGAAGGCGGGATTTCCCGCTGGTCAGGTAACACGGAAAACGACAATCCATGTGCCTGATTTACATTGTGATACGGGTCCTGCCCCAGCAGCAACACTTTAACTTCACTTAACGGTGTAAAATGAAATGCGTTAAAAATATCATCTGCCGGCGGATATATCACCGTCTTACTGTACTCTTCCCGCACAAACTGATACAATTCACGATAATAAGGTTTCTTAAACTCCGGTGCCAACGCCGGAAGCCAGTCATTGTCAATCATTGCCATGCTACATCTATCTCCTTACCGATATTCCCCGACCGGCAAGATACGCTTTCAAATCGGAGATCTCCAACTCTTTGTAATGGAATAACGATGCCGCCAATGCCGCATCGGCGCCTCCCTCTGTCAACACATCATAAAAATGTTCCTTCGCGCCGGCTCCCCCGGAGGCAATGACCGGAATGGATACGTTCTCTGCGATCATTCTGGTCAGTTCTATATCATATCCCGCTTTTGTGCCATCGCAGTCCATGCTTGTCAAAAGAATCTCCCCGGCACCAAGCTTATCTGCCTGCATCGCCCATTCCACCGCGTCCATACCCACATCGATACGTCCGCCGTTCTTGTAGACATTCCAGCCCTTGCCGTCCTCTCTTTTTCTTGCATCGATCGCCACAACGACACATTGGCTGCCGAACTTGTCCGCAGCCTCTGAGATCAACTCCGGTCGGTTGATCGCCGATGAGTTGATTGAAATTTTATCTGCTCCTTCCCGAAGCAGCACTTTAAAATCATCTACCGTACGGATCCCGCCGCCCACGGTAAATGGAATAAACACTTTTTCTGCCACCTGGCGCACCATATCCACAACGGTATTTCGCGCGTCCGAGGTTGCTGTGATATCCAGAAACACCAGTTCATCTGCGCCAGCCGCATCGTACGCCGCCGCAATCTCAACCGGGGCTCCGGCATCCTGTAAATTTACAAAATTAACGCCTTTTACCACACGCCCGTGGTTC
>CAVCFM010000115.1:0-2251 GCA_963601305.1 bacterium
CGCATGGAAACTCCGCCAGGATGAGAGGGTTGTCTGCATGGAAAAGACGAACATCCGCTATGTGACACCGGAGGATATTGCAGACCGGTTGGATTTTGCGTCTGTGGATGTCTCATTTATCTCCCTGACAAAAGTGTTAGGACCGGCGCGGGAGCTCTTAAATGACGGGGGCGAGATGGTGTGCCTGATCAAGCCGCAGTTTGAGGCGGGAAGAGAAAAAGTCGGCAAAAAAGGTGTTGTCAGAGACAAGGCAGTGCACGAGGAAGTGATCACCAAGGTGATCGACTTTGCAATAGAGATTGGATTTTTTGTAAAAAATCTGGAATATTCTCCGATCAAGGGACCGGAAGGTAACATCGAGTATCTTGTATATATCAGAAAAGAAGCCGTTGGCGGAAGAGAGGAATCCGTGGATATCCATGCTGTGGTGGAGGCTGCACATGGAGAGCTGGATAAATAGAGAACAATGAAGCATTTTTTGATTATCACGAACACGAATAAAGACGCCGATTTGCGGCTGACAGGAAAGCTGCAGGCGTATATTGCAGATAAGGGAGGTACGTCCACTGTTTTTACCAGCAAAGGTGAGACGGTGGAGGGAGCTGCTCCGCGTGTGGAGGATATACCAAAAGATACGGAACTTGTGCTGGTGCTCGGCGGAGATGGAACACTGATCCGCGCAGCGGCACAGTTAGTTGACAGCAGACTGCCGTTGATCGGAGTCAACATGGGAACCCTGGGGTATCTGTGTGAGCTGGAGGAGAGCAATGTATATGCCGCGATCGACCAGCTGATGGAGGATGCCTATATGGTGGAGGAGCGCATGATGCTGTCCGGTTCGGGCGTAAAAGCCGGAAAGACTGTGGCAGAGGGAACGGCGTTAAACGACATTGTCATACACCGCACCGGAGCGCTGTCCGTGGTCAGTCTGATCGTGTATGTCAATGGAGAATATCTGAATACATTCCGTGCCGACGGGATTATTTTATCGACGCCGACGGGGTCTACCGGCTATAACATGTCGGCAGGCGGACCGATTGTGGATCCGAAGGCGGAGATGCTTTTGATCACACCGATCAATGCGCATAACTTAAGCTCCAGAAGCATTGTGGTTGGGGCAGAGGATGAGGTTGTGGTTGAGATTGGTGAGCGGCGCTCCCAGAAGGATGAGATGGTGGAAGTGAGCTTTGACGGAGACAATGCCGTCCGCTTAGAAGTCGGGGACCGTTTTATGATCCGCAAGGCAAAGCACACGGCGCGTATCTGCAAGCTCAGCAAAAAGAGTTTTCTGGAAATCTTAAGCAAAAAAATGCAGGCATATACATAGAGATAGAAAATCAGGAGGACTGTTTATGAAGTCAAAACGCCAGGCAAAGATGCTGGAGTTAATCAAAAAACATGAGATTGAGACTCAGGAGGAATTGTCGGATTACCTTGAGCGGGAAGGCTATCAGGTGACGCAGGCAACGGTGTCCAGAGATATCCGTGAGTTGAAGCTCACAAAGGTGGCGATGGCAAACGGCAGACAGAAGTACGCTGCGCTTTTAGAGTCCAATGAGGATATGGCGGAGAAATATGGAAGAGTATTCCGCGATGGTTTTTCTTCCATTGATATTGCACAGAATATTCTCGTGATAAAGACGGTATCCGGAATGGCTTCTGCGGTAGCAGCGGCATTGGATGCCATGAATTTTCATGAGATTGTGGGAAGTCTCGCCGGAGATGATACCATCATGTGCGTGTTCCACAACGAGGATGACGCGATAAAGGTCATGAACCGCCTTAGAAAGATTGTAGAAGAATAGAACAGACACTATGTGGGAGAGTAGAAGGAGATTCTATGTTACAAAGTCTACATGTAAAAAATCTGGCACTGATTGACGAGGCTGAGGTGGATTTTACCGAGGGGCTCAATATCCTGTCCGGCGAGACGGGAGCGGGAAAGTCGATTATCATCGGTTCCATCAATTTAGCGCTGGGGGAAAAAGTACAAAAAGAGATGTTAAAGGATGCACCGACCCCGGGAGAGACCCAGACGGCTCTCGTGGAACTTATTTTCCGGGTGACCGATCCTCGCATTGTTTCACAGCTTGCTGCGATGGATGTGTATCCGGAGGATGACGAGATTATTTTCAGCCGCAAAATCGTAAATGGGCGCGGCACCGCGAAGATAAACGGCGAGAGTATTCCAGTGTCGAAGGTGCGTGAGATTGCATCAGTGCTGATCGATATTCATGGACAGCATGAGCAT
>CAVCFM010000116.1:0-4643 GCA_963601305.1 bacterium
ATCTGGGCGTGTTCGGGACTTTCACCCGTTAGAGTGCGCCCATGGCGCGCAAACAAAAAAAAGAGCCGCTTCATTCGCGACTCTTTTTCTCTAACTCTCTTCCAATTACATGCGGTCCGGTGCGGAAAAGCCCAGCACATCGATGCATGTCTCCAAAATGGCTTTTGTCAGCTCCAACAGCTTGATATAAGATTTCTGTACCGTCTCATTTTCCTCGGACATGATCTTCGTACCATGGTAAAAGCTGTTAAAGGCATTTGCCAGATCATAAATATAAGAACATATTTTATGCGGTGCGGTCTCCTCAAATGCATTTTCCATCATCGCATTGAACTTGCAGATCTCAAGCATCAGGTTTTTCTCACTCTCAGAATGTGCAGCCTCGATGACTGCCCCTGCGGCATCTTTTCCCTGACCGTGATATTTGTTCAAAATGGACTTAATACGCACGATCGTGTAGAGAATATAAGGACCTGTATTTCCCTCAAAGGAGGTAAACCGGTCAATATCAAAGATATAATCTTTGCTTGCCTGATTCGACAGATCACCGTACTTGATGGCTGCCAGTGCGATCACTTTTGCAGTCTCTTTTGCCTCATCCTCGCCGATATCTAAGTTCTCTTTGGATTTCTGGTTCTCGGTTATCTTTTTGAGCATCTCCTCATTGACGCTGTCCACAAGATACTCCAGACGCATCACGCCACCCTCACGGGTCTTAAACGGCTTTCCGTCTTTGCCGTTCATCGTACCAAATCCCAAGAATTTCAGTTCGGTGTCCTCTTTTACCAGACCGGTCTTTCTCGCGCAGCGGAATACCTGGGTAAAATAAAGCTCCTGCCGCTTATCCACCACATAGATCAGCGCATCCGGATTGTAATCCTTCATACGCCACACAATTGTAGCAAGGTCCGTCGTATTGTAAAGGGATGCACCGTCTGATTTTAAGATCATACACGGAGGGATCTCCTTGGTGTCAGACTCTTCCTTTACATCCACGACCAGTGCACCCTCGCTGATATACGCGAAACCATCATCCTTCATCTTCTGTACCATGTCAGGGATGTACGGCTGTGCATCCGACTCTCCCTTCCACAGGTCAAAGGATACATTCAGGTTCTGGTAATTGCGCTTCAAGTCCGTCACAGATACATTTAAAATATGTCCCAGCAGCGCCTGATAACCGGCTCTTCCGTGCTGCAATTCATACGTTGCCTGCATAGCAGCTTCCTTATATGCTGCATCCTCTTTGGATTTGCCGCTGGCTGTCGGATAAATCTCCTCCAACTCAGAGATGGTAAAAGGTGCCTCTTTTGGATATTCTCCGTTGTAATTCTCATCAAAATATACCAGTTCCGGCTTGCGCAGCTTTAACTCGGTAATGATAAGTCCCATCTGAAGTCCCCAGTCGCCCAAATGCACATCACCGATCATATTGTGACCAACAAAACGGCCGATACGCTTGATGCTCTCTCCGATGATTGCCGAGCGCAGATGTCCTACGTGAAGTGGCTTTGCCACATTCGGTCCGCCGTAATCGATCATAATCGTCTTTGGATTTTTGGCTTTCTCACAGCCATAGCGTCCCTCATCTGCCTGCATTTTTGCGACAAAATCTGCCAGATACGCCTCGTCTACCTTCATATTTAAAAATCCCGGTTTTACAGACTCTACCATGGAAAACATAGCGGAACCGTTTAACTTTTCAGCCACCTCATCTGCGATCATAAACGGCGCTTTTTTGTACTCTTTGGCTGCCGCCATTGCACCGTTACACTGAAATTCACATAAATCCGGGCGGTTTGAGATTGTCACCTTGCCGTATTTCTCATCATAACCACACTCCACAAAGGCTTTTGTCACTTCCTCTGTGAGCAAATCTAACATTTTTTTCATTGAATTAATCCTTCCCGTCTGTCTTTTTCGCAGTGCCAGGGCACTGCTCATTGCATACGCACATTATATCTTGTTAGCTTCTTTTTTTCAAGCCAAAGTGCAGGTCAAAGTACAGGAACCAAAAAGGCTGCTACCCCCGTTTTACCGAAAATAGCAGCCCTCTTTGTTCCTACGAAACCCTTTTACTTAAAAATAACATTTCTATATTTATTCAACGCACTGTATAAAATATTTCCTAAAATATAGCAGGATACCACCTCACCGATTCCCACGGTCAGCATAAAGAACGGAATGGTTCCCTCTGCCATATACACATATGCCAGCACAAACGGCACGATAATGGTATTCGCTACAATCGGTGGCAGCGGTGCAAGCCAGCGGTTCTTCCTAAGAAGATAAGTTCCTGCCGCTCCGATCAACGTTGCAAGACTTCCGAATACCACGTCAAGCGGCATACAGCCCGTCAACAGATTGCTGAGCAGACATCCGATAAAAAGTCCCGGGATAGCTGCCGGTGTAAAGACCGGTAAAATGGTAAGCGCCTCTGATATACGAACCTGAATGGCTCCCGAAGCAAGATTAAATGCGCTGATAAAATAAGTCAGCACAACATAGATAGCTGCGATCATTGCAGCCTGGACAATAAACAACACCTTTTTGTTTCTCATATTCTTTTCTCCTTTAGTTTTGTTTTTCGTCAGGAAGGTTTCGAACTGACGTAATAAGCCGCTGCCGCCACAGCGACAACGACTTATACTCTAACATATTCTTTTCCGATATGCAACCACGAACTTTGCTCTCAAGCCAAAATCCTTCCACCAAAATTTTTTCTCAAGCAAAAAAGTAATCCGCCACGGTTATTTTTCCGATATACACGACCGGTCCGGTCATAAAAATGTGTCCATTCTCATCAAACCGCACCAAAAGTTCTCCGCCCTGCATATGTACCGTGAGCGAATCATCCACCAGACCCAGACGGTGTGCTGCCGCTGCTGCCGCACAGGCGCCGGTTCCGGACGCGTACGTGTACCCTGCTCCGCGCTCGTAGATTTCAATCTCGATGTTTTTCCGGTCCACCACATGCATCAGCTGCATATTGATCCGGTTTGGAAAATATTTCGAATTCTCCACATAAGGTCCCAGATGCAGCGCCATCTTGGCGTTTATCTCCTCTAAGAGCAGCACACAGTTCGGGTTTCCCATGGAGACACAGGTTGCGTTGTAAAAATTGTCGCAGAAAAATATGGACTCTCCGACGATCTCCTCCCCGAATCCCACCGCCGGGATATCCTTCGCGACAAATTTTGCCGGTCCCATGTCCACGCACATGCGGGTGCCTTTTTCATCCAGGAATGTAATCCCGGTTACCCCCGCCTTCGTGTACAGCTTGAAGTTTTCTTCTTTGACATATCCCATATCCCGCAGATATCTCGAAAAAATACGGATCCCGTTTCCGCTCTTTTCTGCCTCACTCCCATCCGGGTTAAAAATGCGCACGGAAATTTTATCACCATCAAAAAAAGGGCCATAGAGAATACCATCTGCTCCCACACCCACATTTCGCCTGCACAAAAGCTCCACCTGTTTTTCTGTCAGTGCAGCCTCATTGCAGTTTGGGTCGAATACCAGATAATCATTCCCAAGCCCATGGTATTTACGCAGAATCACCTCTGACATAAATCCCTCCAACTAACTTCTTATTCTATTATATGCAAAATCCCGCAGCTGTTACTTTTGCGCGCTTCCCTGCGCGATCAGATCCCGCAGTTCATCGGAACGCTCATGCAAAATCGCATCGATCTTTCCTTTTGTCACCTCGTCGTCGACGCCACCCTGCCCGTATACTCCGGAGTACGCACCGGTAGCAGCATTATACAGCTGGCGGTCATTCTGTCTGTATTCTTCTTTTGCATGTTCAATCTCTGCCTGCTTTGCAGCTTCATCTTCCTGGGCCTCATTGTCCAGACGATTAATGATCGCCATGATATCATCATCCAGTTCCACATCCGGCAGTTCCTCCTTCGGGGGCTCCGGCACGATATAATTCACATTCCAGTACTTGATGATACTTCTGCTGATACGCTCTTTTTCATTTCTCTCGTCAATGATATCCCTCATTTTAATCTCCTTAAATTGCGCTGCATAAAATTTTGCAAAATGTAGCATCCTTTTAACAGTATTTATACATTTTAAATCCCGGAGGATAAAGCAATCATGGCTTCCTATTCATTCAAAGTAGAAATCTGCGGTGTCAACACTGCCAAACTTCCCATACTAAAAGAGGAGGAAAAAGAAGCCCTCTTCACCCGCATCAAGCAGGGGGACCCGGTTGCCCGAGAAACCTATATCAAGGGAAACCTTCGCCTTGTATTAAGTGTCATCAAACGTTTTTCCGGAAACCACGAAAACGTCGATGACTTATTCCAGATTGGCTGTATCGGGCTCATCAAATCCATTGATAACTTCGATCCAACCATGGGTGTTAAATTCTCAACCTATGCCGTCCCGATGATCATCGGCGAGATACGCCGTTATCTGCGGGACAACAACTCCATCCGGGTCAGCCGCTCCCTGCGGGATACCGCTTACAAAGCCATCCACACCAGGGAACTGCTCTCCCGCACCTCCTTAAAAGAGCCCACCATAGACGAAATCGCCAAGGCAGCCGGGCTCACAAAAGAGGAGATTGTCTTCGCCTTAGACGCCATTCAAAGCCCTGTCAGTCTCTACGACCCGGTATACACCGACGG
>CAVCFM010000117.1:0-9463 GCA_963601305.1 bacterium
TCGAAACTCTGTGCCTATTTATTTTTGATTTACCCCCAAGTAAAGTTTAGAACCATTTTTGTTATAAACAAAAAAATATACAAAAAAGTGTTAACTTTTTAACGGTTTTGCGGTATGATGTAGAAAAAAGAGGAACGAAAGGTCTAGGGGAATTATGAAAACAAAAGAAAAAGTATCATTTTTTCATTCCATTACTGCGAAAATCTTATTGCTCGTGGTAGTGGTAGTAGCATTGTCATCGGGAATCAATATGGTGATCACCGACTCGACGGCTCAGAGTGTCGTGGGCAGCGCGAATCAGGACTATATTTTGAGCGTGGCGGTATCAGCGGCGAACACCCTTAACAATATACCGGAGGAACTGGGATTTGAGGAGCAGAGCACTTATGTTATGAGTGACATTACAATGCCGGGAGTCGATTCGGCATATGGCTATCTGGTAGACTCTGACGGTACCATGCTGTATCATCCGAGTGCGGACAAGATTGGACAGCCGGTAGAGAACGAGATCATAGCAGGGGTTGTCAGTGAGATCCAGGCAGGAAGAGTACCTGAGAATAAAGTAGTCACTTATGATTATAATGGAGGGGTCAAATATGCGGCATACGCATTGACTGCAAGCAATAAGATCGTTGTTGTGACAGCGGACCAGTCCGAGATTATGGCACCGGTAAATACTCTGGTGACAAAGCTGGCGATCCTTTTGATTGTGAATATCATTGTCTGGGCGATTGTCGGATATATTATGAGTAAGTTTATCACGAATCCGATCCAGAAGGTGACCTCGATCATTGAGAGTACGGCAGAACTGAACTTTACGAAGCATGAATACAGCGATAAGCTGTGCAGTAGAAAAGACGAGACAGGTCTTATGGCACGCAAGGTCCGGACCATGCGCCACAATATGCGCAGCATGGCGGCAGAGATCCAGGGTGCCGAGAAGCAGATTAATGACAATGTGGAGAAGTTAAAACAGGTTACTGATACGGTGGGGGCAATGTGCTCCGACAACTCTGCAACAAGCCAGCAGCTGGCAGCTGGTATGCAGGAGACCGCTGCAACGACAGTGACCATCAACGAGAATATTAACAGCATCAAGAGTGAGGCTGAGAGCATTAATAATATGGCAGAGGAGGGCGCTAAGAACTCCGAGGCAGTTATGGAACGTGCATTAGAGCTTCGCACGAAGACCGTAAATGCGAGCAACAGGACCATGGATATGTATCATGCTGTCCGTGAAAAAGCAGACCGTGCGATTGAAGGCTCACGTGCCGTTGAGAAGATCAATGAGCTGACGGGAACGATCATGGAGATTTCATCCCAGACGGGACTGCTTGCGCTAAATGCATCGATTGAGGCAGCGCGTGCCGGAGAGGCAGGAAAAGGATTTGCAGTTGTAGCTACGGAGATCGGAAGTCTTGCAGACCAGACCTCAAAAGCGATTGCAGACATCAGTAAGATCGTCAAGGAGGTCAATGAGGCGGTTGCCAATATGGCAGAATGTCTGGGCGAGACAACAGAATTCCTTGAGAAGACCGTTTCTGTTGATTACGAGGATTTTGGAAAGGTCAGCGAGCAGTACAAAGAGGATGCAGATGTATTCAAGTCAAGCATGGTAGGCGTCAAAGGTTCCATGTCTCAGCTTGCGGATTCCATTGAGGCGATTGCAAGCGCACTTGGTGGAATCAATGAGACTGTCGGCGAGGCATCTGTCGGCGTGACAGATATTGCAGAGAAGACAAGCAATATGGTAGATCAGACATCGGCTACCGATGATATGGTAGCACAGTGCTTCCAGTGTGCGGACGAATTGCGCACAATTGTTGCCAGATTTACTCTGGAGTAAACGAAAACAGGACGAAAATTGGGGCTGCAAACCCGGAAATGGGTATTGCAGCCTTATTTTCTGAAAAAAAGACAAAAAACTTGAAAAATTCAAACGATAATTGCGGGTTTTTTCCTATGAAAATTTCAAAAATGTGTTACAATAGATAGGAACAAAAGATTAACTTGGGGGTTTTGCATGCAGGACAAAGAAGCAGAAGCACTTCGTAATCAGCGCAGAAGAAGAAAGCGGATAGGAAGAATTAAGAGCGCAATTGTGGTGATTATTGCGGGGTGGATTGTAATCTCTATGGTTTTGATCATCTGTCTGTTTGTTAAAGTATCATGGATGGAGCGGAGCCTGAACAGTTATATCCAGCTCCAGAACCGGATAGATGCGACAGATACGGCAGAGCCACCGGCTGATAGCAGTGGTGATGAAAGTGTGGATGGCAGCTCCACGGAGGTGTCGGAAGTGATGAATTATGCAGCACCGCCGGTGACGATGGTTACGGATGAGGACAACCTTGCTACGGCAGGAGACATACATAAAGTTTATCTGACTTTTGACGATGGACCGTCAGAGAACACGAACGCGATATTGGATATATTGGCTGAACATGATGTGAAGGCTACTTTTTTTGTGGTCGGCAGGGAAGATGACGAGTCGAAGGAAGCGTACCAGCGGATTGTGGATGAAGGACATACACTGGGGATGCATTCGTATTCGAACAAGTACAGCGTGATTTATCAGTCGAAGGACGCATTTGTCAGCGATTATCAGAAGCTACATGATTATCTGCTTGAGGTGACCGGTGTGGACTCCAGGTATTACCGGTTTCCGGGCGGAAGCAGTAATCAGATCAGCAATGTTCCGATGGCAGATCTGATCGCATATCTGGACGAACAGAATGTTGTTTATTATGATTGGAATGTCACATCCGGCGACGCAGCCACCACGGCATTTGGCACCGAGGAAATAGTTGAAAAAGTGACAGAGGATGTAGTAAAATACAAGACATCGGTGGTTCTTTTACACGATGCAGATGACAAGCAGGCAACGGTAGATGCTCTTGCGCCGCTAATTGAAGCGTTAGAGGCGATGGATGCCGAATTATTACCGATTGACGATGATACACAGGCTATTCAGTATGTCAGACTTGACAGTGCAGAATAACCATAAAATAAATGGAGGAAAGAACATGGGATTTTTCAAAGACTTTAAAGATGATTTCTCGCAGGCTGTGAATGAGCTTATGCCAGGCGATGATAGTCTGGAGACAGGCAACACAGAGGATGATCTGGTTGTCAACACATTAGAGAGTGAAGTGGATGTGGCATCAGAGTTATCTAAGTTAGATGGTCTGTTAGAGCAGGTGACAAAGCAGGAGGCTGCAAAGGAAGAAGCAGTAGCTGAACCGGCTGCACCTGAGCGTCCGGCACCTGCCCCAAAGGCACCGGAGACCCCGGTACAGACTTTTCATACAACAAACAATACAATCCAGGAGGAAAAAAGAATGGCTGACAATACAGTGACACCAGTAACACCAGCAGCAACAACACCGATTATGACACAGCAGAAGGCAGTAGCATCCGAGGAGGTATCTGTTATCACAGAGGGTACCGTGATCAAGGGAGATATCGTATCAAACGGTTCTCTTGATGTGCGCGGACAGGTAAACGGCAATGTGAGCTGCAACGGTAAGCTTACTGTTACCGGCGTTGTGAACGGCAACAGCAACACATCTGAGTTCTTTGCAGACGCTGCACAGATTGAGGGTGAGGTAGTCAGCACAGGTACCGTCAAGATTGGTCTTGGCTCTGTAATTATCGGTAATGTATCATCCTCATCTGCAGTGATCGCAGGCGCTATCAAGGGTGACATCGATGTGCAGGGACCAGTTGTAGTAGATACATCTGCAGTTGTTATGGGTAATATCAAATCCCGTTCCGTACAGATCAACAACGGTGCAGTAATCGAGGGATTCTGCTCACAGTGCTACTCTGATGTGGATGTGGCAAGCTTATTCGATGCTAAGAAAGGAGACTAATCTTATTATGAAGAGAGTCTTGTTAAAATTAAGCGGAGAAGCATTAGCCGGAGAGAAACATACCGGCTTTGATGAGGCGACGGTCACAGAGGTTGCAAAGCAGGTAAAACAGATTACGGATTCCGGCGTGCAGGTTGGAATCGTGATCGGCGGCGGTAACTTCTGGAGAGGCAGAACAAGTGAGACCATCGACCGCACAAAGGCAGATCAGATTGGCATGTTAGCAACCATCATGAACTGCATTTATGTGTCTGAGATTTTCCGCTCCGTCGGAATGAAGACACAGATTTTAACACCTTTTGAGTGCGGAAGCATGACAAAGCTTTTCTCTAAGGATCGTGCAAATAAATATTTCGAAAAAGGCATGGTAGTATTCTTTGCCGGCGGCACCGGACATCCGTATTTTTCAACCGATACCGGAATCGTACTGCGTGCCATTGAGATGGATGCCGACGGCATTTATCTTGCAAAGGCAATCGACGGTGTCTATGACAGTGATCCGAAGCTGAATCCAGCAGCGGTCAAATATGACGAGGTTTCCATTCAGGAAGTCATCGACAAGAAGTTAGCAGTTGTGGATTTAACTGCATCCATTATGTGTATGGAGAATAAGATGCCAATGTATGTGTTTGGCTTAAATGAGGAAAATAGTATCGTGAAGGCTATGACAGGTGAGTTTTCCGGCACAAAGGTTACTGTTTCCTAATAATTGAAAGGCTTAGGTGTGTATATGGATGAGAGATTAGTACAGTTTGATGAAAAAATGCAGAAGACAATGAACAATTTGTCAGAAGAATTTGGCAGCATCCGCGCAGGACGTGCCAATCCGCATGTACTTGACAAGATTAAAGTAGACTATTATGGAACTCCGACCGGACTTCAGCAGGTTGCCAATGTCAGCGTGCCGGAACCGAGAATGATCCAGATCCAGCCATGGGAGGCATCCCTGGTAAAAGAAATCGAGAAGGCAATTCTTACTTCCGATTTGGGAATCAATCCTACCAACGATGGTAAGGTGATCCGTCTGTTATTCCCGGAGCTTACCGAGGAGAGACGTAAAGAGTTAGCAAAGGATGTCAAGAAAAAAGGCGAGAGCGCCAAGGTGGCAATCCGCAATATCCGTCGTGATGCGAATGATTCTTTCAAAAAGTTAAGCAAAGCATCTGATGTTTCTGAGGATGAGATCAAGGAATTAGAGGACAAAGCTCAGAAAATGACAGATAAGTACATTGCTGAGGTTGACAAAGCAGTGGAGAATAAGACCAAAGAAATTCTTACCGTATAGTAATGAGACCTTGGAAACCTCAAGTTTTCAAGGTCTTTACATATTTAAGGTAATTTAAGAAGGGAATCCTGATATGAATATTCCAAAGCATGTTGCAATCATTTTAGACGGCAATGGCCGTTGGGCGAAGGCAAAGGGAATGCCGCGCAATTACGGTCATACAGTCGGAGCAAAAAATGTTGAGACAGTATGTAAGGCAGCCCATGACCTGGGCATCAAATATGTGACAATGTACGCATTTTCCACAGAGAACTGGAACCGCCCGGAGAGCGAAGTGGCGGCTCTGATGAAGCTGTTGGAGAGTTATCTGAAGAACTGTATTAAGACGGCAGACAAAAATAATATGCGGGTGCGCGTCATTGGGGACACGACTCGTTTGAGTGAGCGTTTTCAGCAGCAGATTAAGGAGTTAGAGGCAGCATCGGCAAAAAATGATGGACTCAATCTGCAGATTGCCATCAATTATGGCAGCCGGGATGAGATGGTGCGCGCAATGAGGAAGATGTGCGACGATGTCGTAAACGGAGTGCACAGCGTTGACGAGATTGACGAGCAGCTGTTTACCGGATACCTCGACACTGCTGATATTCCGGATCCGGATTTACTGATACGCACCAGCGGGGAACAGCGGTTGTCCAATTATCTGTTGTGGCAGCTTGCATACAGCGAATTTTATTTTACGGAAGTTCCGTGGCCGGATTTTGACAAAGCAGAATTACAGAAGGCCATTGAGGCGTATAATAAGAGAGACAGAAGATTTGGTGGTCTGACGGAGGAAGCAAATGTTTAAGACGAGATTGTTGAGTGGAATTGTATTAGTGCTTGCTGCATTGGTACTGATCATTACAGGCGGCGATGTGCTGCTGATATCTACCCTTGTGATTTCCTATATTGGAATGTTTGAGTTATATCGTATTTTTCATATCGAGAAGGCAGCACCGGGAATCGTCGGCTATCTGGCGGCGACTGTTTATTATGCCAATCTTCGATTCGCATTCATCCCGGATATGATGATGCTGGTACTGGGCTTACTGGTGATCCTGATGTTTGTCTATGTATTCACCTATCCGAAATACCACACGGAGCAGCTTTTAGCAGCATTTTTTGGTGTATTTTATGTGGCAGTCATGCTTTCTTATATCTATCAGACACGCATGCTGGCACTCGGTGCCTACGTGGTATGGCTTGTATTTTTGTGTTCCTGGGGATGCGATACCTGTGCCTACTGTGTCGGAGTGCTCATCGGCAAGCATAAAATGGCACCGGTCTTAAGCCCGAAGAAGTCCGTCGAGGGCGCGGTAGGCGGTGTTGTGGGAGCAGCACTTTTAACAGTGATCTATACGATGATTTTTAAAAACGCGATGGACATTACCCAGACTGAGGTATGGATCCTGGCGGGAATCAGTGCAGTTGGAGCATTGATTTCCATGGTGGGAGATCTGACAGCATCTGCCATCAAGCGTAACTATGAGATTAAGGACTACGGAAAGTTGATCCCGGGACACGGCGGTATCTTAGACCGTTTTGACAGCGTTATTTTTACCGCGCCGATCATTTACTTTCTGGCAGTTCATCTGATGAGGTAGCATATGAAAAAAATAGCAATATTAGGTTCCACCGGTTCCATCGGAACCCAGACATTGGAAATTGTGCGTGAGCAGGGAGATATCCAGGTGGTCGCTATGGCGGCAGGCTCCAATATCACGCTGTTAGAACAGCAGATCAGGGAATTTCACCCGGGTCTTGTCAGCGTGTGGGACGAGGAAAAGGCAAAAGAGCTGCGCGTTAAGACCGCAGATCTGTCGGTAAAGGTATTAAGTGGAATGGAAGGATTGCTTGCGGTATCCGTGATACCGGAGAGTGAGATCCTCGTGACCGCGATTGTCGGAATGTTGGGAATAAAGCCGACGATTGCAGCCATTCAGGCAGGTAAGAAGATTGCGCTGGCGAATAAGGAGACACTGGTGACGGCGGGACATATCATTATGCCGATGGCAAGGGAATATCATGTGCCGATCCTGCCGGTGGACAGCGAACACAGTGCGATTTTTCAATCCCTGCAGGGCGCAGGCGACAACGCCATAAGCAAAATTTTACTGACGGCTTCCGGTGGTCCGTTCCGCGGCAGAAAACGGGAAGAGTTGCAGAATATCCAGGTGGAGGATGCCCTAAAGCATCCGAATTGGGCGATGGGGCGCAAGATTACTATCGATTCTTCCACACTTGTTAATAAAGGTCTGGAGGTTATGGAGGCGAAATGGCTCTTTGGCGTTGACTTGGACCAGATCCAGGTTGTGGTACATCCGCAGAGCGTCATTCACTCAGCAGTGGAATATGCAGACGGCGCAGTGATCGCGCAGCTTGGCACGCCGGATATGCGTCTGCCGATACAGTATGCGCTGTATTATCCAGAGCGCCGCAATTTATCCGGGGAGCGTCTGGATCTGTTTGCGCTGGGGCAGCTTACCTTTGAACGGCCGGATACCGATACCTTCCGGGGACTGGCGTTAGCTTATGATGCGATGAAGCGCGGCGGCAATATGCCGACGGTATTCAACGCCGCCAATGAGAAGGCAGTTGCGCTGTTTTTGGACCGTAAGATCAGTTACCCTGGAATTACGGAGATCATCGAGGCAAGTATGGAACAGGCAGCTTTTGTGGCAGATCCAAACGTGGATGAGATATTAGAGACCGAGCAGGCAGTGTATGACTATATTATGAGCAAATGGGTATAAGAAAGGTTTTTCAATGAAAATTGTTATTGCGATTATTATTTTTAGCATCATCATTATATTTCATGAGCTGGGACATTTCTGGCTGGCGAAGGCAAACGGGATCCGTGTCAACGAGTTCTGCCTGGGCTTGGGACCAACGATTGTCGGATTTACGAAGGGAGAGACGAAGTATTCCTTAAAGCTTTTCCCAATCGGTGGTGCCTGCATGATGGAAGGCGAGGACGGCGAGAGCAATGATGACCGGGCGTTTGGCAAAAAGGGTGTGTGGGCGCGCATCAGCGTAGTGGCAGCCGGACCTGTCTTTAACTTTATCATGGCATTTGTGTTTGCAGTCATTTTAATCTGCAATATCGGATATGACCTGCCGACGTTAGCGGGGGTCAGCGAGGGCTATGCCGCTGAGCAGGCAGGCCTCAAGGAAGGCGATCTGATCCTTAAGATGAATGGCAAGAAGATTCATTTCTCCAGAGAGCTAAGCGCTTATACCCAGTTCCATCAGGGAGAAACAGTGACCGTGACATACGAGCGGGACGGCGAGCGCTATACGACGGAGCTGACACCGAGCTATGACGAGGATCTGGGCTACTATATCTATGGATTTCTGATGAGTGGAGAGCGCACAAAAGGCAATTTCTTTGACACGTTAAGATACAGCGTCTACGAGGTCAAATACTGGATTTCCGTCACCTTAAACAGCCTTCGGATGCTGGTGGCAGGACAGGTCAGCGTCAATGATATGAGCGGCCCGGTGGGAATTGTGGATATGATCGGAGAGGGATACGAGGAGAGCGTTTCTTACGGCTATTTTGCCGCATTTTTGCAGATGCTCTATATCACGATCTTCCTCTCGGCAAACCTTGGAGTGATGAACCTGCTTCCGCTTCCGGCGTTGGACGGAGGAAGACTGCTTTTTATGATCGTGGAGGTGATCCGCGGGAAAAAAGTGGACCCGGAGAAGGAAGGCATGGTGCATTTTATCGGAATGATGCTTTTATTTGCATTGATGATTTTTGTGGTATTCAATGATATCCGCAAGATTGTCGGCTGAGAATTCGTAAAAACTGGAGGTAGCTGTTATGACAAAGACAGTAAAAATAGGAGACCGGGTCATCGGTGGAGGCAATCCGATTCTGATCCAGTCCATGACGAACACCAAGACAGAAAATGTGGCGGCAACGGTGGCACAGATCCAAAAGCTTACCGCCTGCGGCTGCGATATTATCCGCTGTGCAGTGCCGACGATGGAGGCGGCAGAGGCACTCGGCGAGATCAAAAAACAGGTAGAGATTCCGGTGGTTGCGGACATTCATTTTGATTACCGGCTCGCGATCGCAGCGATGGAGCACGGCGCAGATAAAATCCGCATCAATCCGGGCAATATCGGCGATACCGAGCGTGTCCGTGCCGTGGTAAACGTGGCAAAGGAGCGTGGAATTCCGATTCGTGTCGGGGTCAACAGCGGTTCACTGGAGAAAAATTTAATCGAGAAATACCACGGTGTCACTGCGGAAGGTATTGTGGAGAGTGCCTTGGATAAAGCGCATCTGATTGAGGATATGGGCTATGAC
>CAVCFM010000118.1:0-420 GCA_963601305.1 bacterium
CGCATACGCTGTCTTTGTCTGCCTTTGATTTCCGGATTACCCTCTGTATTTTTAAACTCGTCCTTTACTTCCTGCTTGGTCATCTTCATATCTTCATTAAAGCGATACTTCTGATAAATAAAATCTGCCAGACCAATGACTAAATAGACGAGACTGATTTTCAAACCAGCATTGATAATCACCGTTCCGCAAAGTATAATTGCCTGCATCAGCGGGATCTCATATAGGATAAAAATATCCTGTGCATTACCCCTGATCGAGGTATATGCGACATAGACGATCACAAAAATTTTAAGAATGGATTTGATCAGTTCAAAAACAGAATCCTTTGAAAAAATTCTTTTAAATCCATTGACTGGATTAAATTTATCGAATTTTGGTTTCAATGGTTTTCCGGTTACTTTCCATCCAACCTGAATC
>CAVCFM010000118.1:430-4186 GCA_963601305.1 bacterium
TGAGTGCTGCAACTGACTTTTCCGTCACATCTACGGCATTTTCTTTTACAAAATCCGGTATCCGACCATAAATATCAACAAAACTATTCATGAGTCTGTTACCTACAAATGAAACAAAAATTTTCAGGACAAGAAATAAAACAATCAGGTCAAATGCCGCCGTCAGTTCCTTACTTTTTACGACTTTGCCGTCCTCTCTTGCCTCCTTCAGTTTCTTTGCTGTCGCCGGTTCTGTTTTTTCACCACCTGGACCGTCTTTTGCAAACCACTGAAGATTCCATTCCATAATCAAATGTAACTGTTTCTGCTGTTCCAAGTCAATACATTCCTTCTATAAAAAGTACCATCAATTTTTTCATTTCCGTAAAAATGAAATTTGCCACACTTGGCAGCAATGTAACGGTCAGAAAAAGGACTACAAATCCAACCATAATCTTCATCTGCATACCTACCGCAAACATATTCATCTGCGGTGAAACCTTCGCCATGATACCAAGGATACAGTTTAAAATCATAATACACGCAAATACCGGTAAAATAATCCGGAACGCAATGACAAACATGTCTCCCATATAAGTTGTCATGGATTTCATCAGATGATCCCAGTCAAACACCTGTCCATTGACCGGTATGACTGTAAATGCATCAATGAAGGCCCGTAATATATAATGATGCATGTCTGTTACCACAAGCAGCATCAAGATAAAATAATTATACAGATTTCCTGTTAACGTTACCTGCGTGTTATTGATTGGATCAAACTCGGTCGCCATTGACAGACCAATATCCATATCGATGATATTACCCGCAAATAAAATAATGGAATTACAAACGCTTGCAGCCAATCCTATCAGCAGCCCTGTAATTCCTTCCTTTAAAACGATGACTGCATACCCCAGCACACCTGTATATTCTACTGTCGATGTATCGACAGACCCAAATATCAAAATGGAAACAAATACAGACAGTCCTATCTTTGCGATTGCCGGGACATTCTTTGTATTAAAGAATGGAGCCACGTACACCAGACAGGATATGCGTACCAGAATGAGTAGCAGTATCTCAAAATCTATTAACGAAAAAGTATATTCTATCATGCCGCGTCCTAACCTAGATAAATGCTGAAATCTGACCACAATCTGTCAATAAACTCTGTCAGATTCGTCAGGATCCAGGAACCAAACAACATGATCCCCAGAAAAACGCATATAATCTTCGGTACAAAAGTAAGTGTCTGCTCCTGAATAGACGTAACTGTCTGGAAAATACTGACAATCAGACCGACTACCAGCGATATCAAAAGCAGCGGCGCCGCACAGATAATAATTGTGTAAAGTGCATCTCTCGCAACATCGAGAACCTGTCCTTGTGTCATCTATCTCACTCCTGTTCTCACCTGTGTCACAGGAACGTTTTTACCAAACTTCCCAGTACAAGGTTCCATCCATCTGCCAAAATAAACAGCAATATTTTAAACGGCAATGAAATTGTCGTCGGAGGCAGCATCATCATACCCATTGACATAAGCACGGATGCCACAACCATATCAATTACAATAAACGGGATGTAGATCAAAAATCCCATGATAAATGCATAACGGAGTTCGCTTATAATAAACGCCGGGATCATGATACGCATTGGCACATCATCATAATCCTCATACTCTTCTCCGCTCGAATCCATATCAATAAACAACTTGACGTCTTTTTCCTGAACCTGTCCTTTCATGAAGGTACGGATCGGAACCTCTGCCGCTTCGAGCGCTTCCTCCATGGATATCTCACCCGCATCTAACGGCTGGATCGCAGTCTCATTAATCTGTGTGAACGTCGGCCACATAATGAAAAATGTCAAAAACAACGCCAATCCGATCAATACCTGGTTCGGCGGTGAAGTCTGTGTTCCAATCGCTGTCCTTAAAAAGTGGAGAACAATGATCACGCGGGTGTAAGATGTCAGCATGATCAATAATGACGGAGCCAACGCAATAATGGTCAACATCAGAAGCGTCTTTATCTCTGTGGATGCCGTGACATCATCACTGTTATATGTAATTGACAAACCGTTCGTACTATCGCTTTTCGCATCAAGTGTAGACGTCGTATTCGGATCCGAAAGTCCCTCTATATGCTGCACATCTGCGTCAATATCCTCAGATGCCGCATATACTTTTGTACTTCCAAGTCCCAGCATGATCGCTGTCATAAAAAGTGCTGCCCCTATCAAAAGTGATATGATACAGCATGTTTTTTTTGCTTTAGTCATAATCTAATCCTGCTTCTTTGAAAAACGTCCTTTCAGCCTGTCGAGTATCTCCTGAAAATTCTCAGTTGTCTGGGATGACATTCCATTGCCTCCCGAAGATACCTGGTCTAAAAGTTCTTCCTCTGTCAGCCCAATCTCCTCTTCTGTGAGCTTCGCCAACATTGTGACCTCGTCCTTGCCCACTGCAATCACAAGATACACATCTCCAATTTTTAAAATCTGAACGCACTTATTACCCGCAATCTTTGCAGAATCAATCACTTTAAACTGCTTACCGGACATCTGCATTTTCTGAAAGCCACCAATCCACTTCGTGGTAAAATAGGTGACAATCAGTACAAACGCAAAAATAATCAGTACGCCCAAAAGCTGCAGGAAGCTGTTAAGTGACGAACTAAGTAAAATCATACTAGCCCACTACTTTTTTCACTGCTTCTAATACACGCTCTGCCTGGAATGGTTTAACGATAAAGTCTTTTGCTCCAGACTGAATAGCCTCGATAACCATTGCCTGCTGACCCATTGCAGAACACATGATGATGTTTGCTCCCGGATCGATCTCTTTGATTTTCTTTAATGCCTGGATTCCATCCATATCTGGCATGGTGATATCCATCAGAACTAAGTCTGGTTTGGTCTCAGGATATTTTTCAACTGCAACTGCTCCATTCTCAGCTTCAGCGGCAATTTCATAACCGTTCTTGGTTAAGATATCCTTAATCATCATTCTCATAAAAGCTGCATCATCGCAAATCATAATTTTTGCCATAACATTCTCTCCTATTCATAAATGTTTTCTTGGTTGTATGCTATTTTATAATTTCGGTAATACGGATACCATAGCTCTCTTCGATAATTACTACTTCGCCTTTGGCAACATATTTACCGTTTACCAACACATCAATCGGTTCACCAGCAATACGATTTAATTCTATAATAGTTCCCGGTGTAAAATCAAGAATTTCTTTAATCGACTTTGAAGTTCTTCCTAATTCAACGGTAACTTCAAGTGGTACATCCATAATCAAGTCGATATTCTCCGGACCGTATCCAACCGGGACATTTCCCGTAAACGGCTGGAACTGTGCCGGTTGTACATTCACCTGCTGTCCATACATCATCTGTGGCATCTCCTGACCCATATTCGGCATTCCCATCATTGGTTGTCCCATCATCGGCTGTCCCATCATTTGCTGTCCGGCATTGACCTGCGGTACACTCTGCTGTGGAGCAGCCTGTGGCTGAGGCTGTGGAGCCGATTCATTGCCGGCTGTTGTTGAATCCAGATCATCTTTCATCGTCTGTGAAACACTTTTACACATCTCTTTTGCAAAACTCGTCGGATACAACTGCATAATCTCACTGTCGATGAGATCACCGATTTCCAAACGGAACGAAATTTTTACAAATTCGCCAGAAAGGAATTCATCAATACTGCTCTCATCAATTGTTTCCTGCAAATCTATCAAATCCGCCTGTGGCGGGCTGATA
>CAVCFM010000119.1:0-3142 GCA_963601305.1 bacterium
TCTGCAATACGGAATCTTTTTGATCCGGTTTACGAGTCCCTTCTCGTAATTTTTTCTGTCATCGGGAATAAAGCCTTTTTTGTCCGGCTGATAAGACTCAAATATACGTTTGGAATACTGCGGTAAGCCCTGCTCATCAAAGTAACGGTCAATTCCAGGCACTTCATCAAAGGACCATGCCCGCTCTCCCTCTTTAAAGATGTCTACCCCCAGGTATTGCTTGAACGCTTCTGCCGCCGGAGCCCATACCCCCCGATGGAATTCGTCATTGCGCATCAATGTCAGATGACCATAGATACCGACTTTTCCATACTGATCAAAGATCTCATCGGTCAGGAAATGGCGCAGATCACCAAACACCAGGTCACAGTCACAGAATCCCCAGTAATCATATCCCTGCAATTCCTCCTCAAAGATCTGTCCGTACATAACCTTGTAATTGCATAAGCCTCTCGGCGAATCGATACACACTTCCCGCTTCAATGCGGTGCGTGCCCGCTCCCGCAAAACATCCAACGTAGTGTAATGTACTTTTACATTTTCCGGATAGTCAAATTCTGTATGGTCATCTGTGAACAAATGCCAGTCGATAGTGGGGTTATATTTGCAGCCCAGCAGGAATTTGTCGAAATATCCATGCATGTGCCCTCCCATATAACACAGCACAATGCCAATCTTATACATTTTTACTTACCTCCGTTTTCTCTTTGGTGTTTCGGTTCCGCCAGCATACGATGATCAGCCCAAGCAGTGATATCGCAGAGATTGCCTCCGCCACACGCCAGCTTTTTGGTTCTTCAAAATATACCGTGATGTTACCCGCAAAATTTGCCGGCAGGGAAAATGCGATCACGTTGTTCGTTCCATCGTATATTTCGTATTGATTTCCCTGGTCATCGCGGACATGGTAGCCTTTATAGTTAAGCAGCGGAACCTCCACAGTTCCTGTACTCTCTGCCGTCTCACAGTATAATATCAGCTCCGATCCGTTCTCAGAGAGAACCTGCATTGCGGACAGATTTTCCGTATTATAATCTCCGTTTAATTCATCGGTATCCGTTCCTGTCCTGACGTATTCTTCGGTTCCCACACTCATCGGATCTATCGATGCGGTATCATAAGTATCTACCACTTCCGACGTCATTGCACCGGTCGATGTTGTCACCCGGTCGAATACATCTCCCGTAATCCAGCAGGTCATTACAACAGCCATAGCCACCACTGCAATTTCCGCCTTTTTCAGCTGCACGCTCTCCCTGCACTCCAGCAAAATCTCACAACCTGCCAGGGTCAGAAACAGTGTGCTGATCCCTATATATCTCCAGGAATACTGCACCTGCGCAAGCATATTAAAAAGTTTAAAATGCGCCGCCAGATAATCCCACGGGAATATATTCGATGCAATAAGCAGCGCAAACGCCGCAAATCCGACACAAAATCTCATCCGCTTATTTGCCTTCCCCATCGCCCAGAGATAGACACCTATCACGAATGCCGCCATCAGTACCATGCCCGGTGTCAGCTGCATTCTTCCCAAGATATTCGCGGAACCAACGCCAAACGTTCTCTCAAAAAATGCAAAATATTGCGCGATATATGCACTGTATTCCTGTATCTTTGCAACTTTGTCGCCCACGGTATGATTAATATTGGTATCCACATGCAGCATGTAATCCAAAAACGGCACTACAAAGTAAGCCGTAAATAACAGGGTCAGACCTACTGCCATTCCATAAACTTTTATCGTATTCTTTCGCAGCGTCTTTTTGAACATCACAATGCAGATCAGAACCAGGAAAAATACCACCATCTCTGTGGACAGCACGTGGCTTGTGATGAGCAGCGACATTCCCAACGCCAGATACACTGCATTCTTGCGGTACTCCCTCCAATTGTCCTTGTCATCCTGCGTATATATCCCGTAAATTGCCAGTGCCAGCACCGGGAACGCCATCATTGCCGTATACTCGCCCACCGCAGCCCGCACATAGATATCCAGCATGCGGTATGCGCTGGTTGTATACACAAGAGATGCGATCATCGCGATATTCTGTTTGGCATACATCTTGCGGAAACACAGATAAGCGATCACCGCTGTCGCCGCATTGACCGCAAACACATACACCTTATATGCCGTCACCACAGAAAATCCCAGGATCCGAAGAATTGCCGGGAGATACAAAAAGAGATCTCCATAAAAAATCGATACCGGATATCCGTATCCGTTCAGACTCAGGGAATGTACCCTTGCCGGTATATTGCCCAGACGGATCTCCTGCGCGATTCCGTCTATTCGCAGCAGATGGAAATAAATATCATGCCCGTAAAAATAATCTCCTATCATTTCAGGCAGAGACGCAAGCAGTGCTATTCCAAGCAATAGCAACAGCTGTCTGCGGTATTTGCGGATAGGCTCTGCAAAGAAGATTACCAGATCAAGCAGCACAAAAGCAAAGAACAGACATGCGATGCATCTTATATCATGGACTTTATTCTCAGTGATCGTTATCTCATGTATCTTGAGATAACCTTTTCCACTGTAAAATACCTGCACTTCAAAATTATCAACATTCTCTTCCACCTCGACGTGGAACTTTGTGCTGGTATAACGTGGATTCAGCTCTACACCGCTTCCTTTCAGATACGGATTGTTATCCTCTCCGTTATCTCCGGCTGCCACGCCGCAAAATTGTCCATCGCTCTCTGTACTGTAATGAACACTGATCGTATAAGAGCCCTTCGGCACCGTTACGTAAGGTCCCCATATCATCTTGACTCCGGCGTTATTTTCCACAAAACTTTCGTCTATATACCATGCCGATCCATCATATTCAATCAGCCACGCCTGCCACTGGTCAAGCGACACATCAATCTGCTTTCTCTCTTTTGTCAGGCAGCGGAACGAAAGCACTCCCAGAAGCACAATCTGAAATGCCAGAAACACCAGCAAATATTTTTTGCCCATCTGCAGTTTTTTATCCATAACATCTCCTCATTTGTATAAAATCCGTTTATCCTTGCAACTTTCCTTTCAGCTTGCCCCACACTCCAGTCCACATGGAATACAAAAGTTCTGTCAGTTTCTCCTCCGGATAACGCAGCACCGTTTTGCGCAGCGCCTCGATCACAGACCCGACAGCGA
>CAVCFM010000120.1:0-4064 GCA_963601305.1 bacterium
GCCCTGCTCCACTCTCTTCTTGCAGGTAAATCCGATCCCCGTCTTGGAGAGATCGTTGACGTGAATGGTCGTCGTCTCCCTGTTTCCTCCATCCAGGCGCTGCATCAGCAGCTCTGCTGAAAGTTCTGTTCTCTGGCTGTGTCTTCTGTCCTCCATAGTAACCTCCTTCATATACATAAAAACCCCATATTTTTTTGCAATACACTGTTAGAACGGACGTCCGCAACAACAGCAATTGCATATTGCATTCAAAAGCAGCATGCTAAGGCACCAGCTTCCCGCACCTGCATATGGTCTGTCATAATTACTGCCCATATTGGAATACCATGTTCCGCCATACTCCAAGTGCTGTAAAAACTGCCGGTACTCCATATTGCTCGGCTCCATCTCCACGGCACGGTTCGCATGTTCCTTTGCCACGATATTGTTGCCGTTCCCCTGGTTCGCCACGGCACTGTAATAATACCAGCGCGCCTTTCTCTCCCCAAACGGAATATCATTTAACACATGCAGCGCTTCCGCATAGTGACGGTTCGCAATATAGTTCGCTGCCGCCTGTAACTTTGGCGACTCTTCCCTGCTCTGATAATAGCTCCTGCCGCCGCCATAACCGCCGTAAGACGAACTGCTGTAGCCGCCCTGTCCAAAACCGCCGCCATAACCCTGCTGCTTCTCACGCATGATCTGGTCATACGCCTGCTGCACTTCCTTAAACTTTTCCTCCGCAGCCTTCGGGTCCGGGCTGTTGATATTGGCATCCGGGTGATACTTTCTGCTCAGATTCCGGTATGCTTTTTTGATTTTTTCGTCAGAGGCCCCCGGCGATACGCCAAGCACCTGATATGGATCTGTCATAATTCCTCCATCTACTCCCCGGATTTTTTCCGGGAAACTTTCCGGGATGCTTTCCCGCTCTTCTCTTCTGCTTTCTTTTTCTTCAACTGAAGATACTCATATTTTGACCACACACCTGAGTATAACACATTTCGAAGGATATCGGCATGTAATAATATCGGAAGACGCTCAAAAGATTTGGCGCACTCCGACATCATGCTGGTCAAAAGCAGTCTGCAGAGCGTATCAAAGTCTTCCGTACTCTCATCCACCAGATAAGACAGCGGATTGTATTCGTTCTTCTTTACATCCGCGTCATAGTCTTCATAGGCATCCATAATATATATGAACTTTCCGAGATAAAATCCCAGTGTCTTTAACTCTTCCCGCCATTCGTCTTCCCGCCAGCAGAATACCTCGCCAAGCATCTCTCCGGTCAGTCCTGCCACGACATCCAGGTTCGTCTCGTGCTCTTTTTCCAATTCTTCAGTGCGTCGCATGAATTCCTCGATTGCCCGGACCTGTCTCGGATATTTGTCCTTGATCCTGCAATAATCTTTGTCAAGCATCTTCGCAAACGCAAGCTTCGTATAATTCTTCTCATCCTTCCAGTCGTCTACCAGATTGTGATACGCTAAGATCACATTCATATCTGCCGCATAATCCGTCGCCTCATTACACCGCACCTTACGCTTTTTCGTCGGATGGAGGGCGCAGGTGATCTCACTCTCCTCATCCGTCAGCTCGTAGAGTCCTGTCAGTAAAACCACAAGAAATGTCATGTCATAGGCAAGCAGCATCTGTCCCTTTGTGCCACAGTTTGACTTCAGCCTCCGGCACAGTCCGCAGTAATACGACTGATACATCTCTTTATTCTCTTCGGATAAAATTTTCTGATTGATATTGATGTAACCAAACATCGCAGTTAGCTCCTCTTAATGAATTCCCTGTGGCACTTCGGACAGGTGATACAGATTTTCCCGCGTCCCTTTGGCACACGCACGCGCTGCTTACAGTCCGGGCATTTGAAAAAACGATACTCGTTACGCTGCGCAAAACGTTTCTTTCTTGCATCGTTTTTTGCCACAGCGCGGTAGCGGAAATTCAAAAACTTCTGATTCTCCTCGTAGCGCTTGGACACATTCTTAGAAAACATCCGATACCATGTATAAATAATAAGTCCGATCCCAATCCAGTAAAAGATGCCAAGAACCGGTAAAAGTCTTGCAAACATTGCGAGTATCAGGCAGCCCAGCGCCACGCCGCTCAACATCTTAGACAATTCATCTGCACCGTATCTTCCTATCATAAATCTCTGAAATTTTTCTCTCATACGCTTCCTGCTCTCCATTTCTGTTTCTGATATATCTGATGTTAGACTCTGAAAAATACACTGTCAACACTTCTATTGTCTTTTAAGAAACATTTTAGATTTAGATAAGATTTTTTAGTTTAATTCAAACAATGGCATCGCATAGATCATCACTTTCGTTACTTTTTTCGTTTCCACCAGCCTGGAGCCGTCATAGTAGCTGGATGTAAGACTTAAATAGCAGGTAACAGAGCCCTGTTCCATGACATCTTTGTAGGAAATATCAAACGCATATGTTCCATCCTTTGCCAGCGCATATCCGTTTTCCCCCGCTGTCAAAAGTGCACCGCTCCCCGTGTCTGACGTGGCTGTCTGCGGGGAAATGGCATTGCCGGCTGCATCCTGATACCGGAGTGTATACTGTCTGCCTGTGCCTTCCTCAAATCCTTCCTGCGCCACGGTAAAATGAACGGTCAGTGTATCTGTCTCCTTCTCTGTCCCTGTGAGCATCACATACATCGTATAAGTATTGTCCCACTCTGCCGCATCGGAATCCATCACTTTGATATACGGTTTTTCCGGTGTCTCGCGATAAGCGTTTATGATCGTATTGACCAATAATTTTGCCTCATCATCCGTCAGTGAATCATCCAGGTATCCCAATCCGGTATAGGTAATATTGCCTTTCGTGTAAATATAATACTGGTTTCCAGCATCCTGCGACATCCCATCATAGAGCCCGCCGGAAAGGTTGTACCACACGCTCACATCCCCGCTGTCTGAATACTCCAGATCCAGTTGAAAATTTGGGGCATAGGCACCACTGATGGTAAGCGTATCGGAAAGTGCATAGGGATAGCTGGTAATCTGTCCCCGGTTGGCAGGCGATATCCGGGTCGCAACAGCCGCATCATACTCATGGCTTAAAATGACGCCCTTTCCCTGATCCACAAAATCCGTATATGCTTCGTAAAACACTTCGTCGTTCGTCAATGATGCCTCATCACCGTATCCGATGATCAGCACATCCACATCGTCCAGGTACGCCGCAAAGCGCTCCACCAGCTCCTCTTTTGTGGCATGATTGCTGTTCGCATAGCTTCCGTTTTCCCCGTAAGCGCGGTACCAGTCAGAATTTTGTAAAAACGTGATCTCGACGTTGCAATCCGCTACCGCCGATGCATATGCCGCGAATTTTGCCCCTGCAACTGTGGTAGTGTCCGCAAAATTCACATACGTGGCGGCATCCGTCGTCATATCCGGCATCAGATCCATCTGCAGCACATGGATCGTCTTCTTCTGGGAATCATCCGCCGCAAACGCGGTATAGTTCACCGCCGAATCCCGGATACTGTCATTTGCCAGATCCACCAGCTCTAACTTCCACGGAATGATGCCCCGCTTATTCGCCGGCACCGGTGCCGTCACCACATAGCTGTGCCCCGCATAAAGCGTTCCGTCTGTCACTGTCGCACTGCCACCGTCTGTGACATCCGTGACAGACAGCCCGGTGAGCTCTTCTGTCGCCGCCGGAACCACCGTGGCACCTGCCGCCTGCAATTCTTTTTGCTCCTTTACCGAACCGCTGTAAATGCCGTCTCCGTTGCTGTCCATGTAGATATGAAGCCCGTAAGCCGACTCCTCCATCCCTTCCACGGTAAATGCATAATACAACACCGGATTTCCCACTGCATCTGTCATCGTATTGTACTGCTCCTGCTGTATCAAACCTGACACCGCGATGGTTTGGCTCACACTGCCGTCGCCATCCTTCACATAGGCATAGCCGTCTCCGGTTGTGGCTGCATACACGAAAGGATAACCATCCTCTTCAAACGCGATGTGACAGTTCTCCTTTGCAACCGCATCCCGCAGCAGATTTCGTCCACTGTTGGCATAATAATATCCCAGACGAAAC
>CAVCFM010000121.1:0-3969 GCA_963601305.1 bacterium
TAACAGACTTGTCTGGATGAGCCCGCGTGTGCCGGAGCCGGATGGCATTGGCATAGACGGAGAGCAATACCGGATTAAGGGAAGCCGTCATCCGTTAAAGAGTGTGGATGCGCGCAACCTGCTGTTGCAGAGACAGCGGGATTTCTGTTTTGAAGCAGGTGTTTCCATGACGGTTCCACAGCTTGACGCAGACCAGGAGGCGGGAATGACCTGCTACTACGATGAGAACACCTGGGTGTGCTGTTATCTGGGCTTTGATGGGGCGTATTACGTTCAGGTAAAAGAACACATTGGAATGAATGATATCCTTCATGACAAGGTACAACTTGAAGGAAAATGTGCGGATTATGTCGGAAAAACGATGCGATTTTTTGTCCGGACGGAATATCTGAAGCGGACGTTTTCGTGTGAGGTCGATGGAGCGCACATTCCGGCAGCGGAGCTTTCCAATGTATATTATCTCTGCGACGAGGGGATCCGGATGGGCAAGCGCTTTACCGGAGCGATGGTTGGCATTTATGCTTACGGTGGCGAATCGGAGCTGTATGTGGATTTTAGCCAGTTTGCCTATCGGCGAATAAACGATTTATAAGAGGAGATTAACATGTTAGTAGAACAGTGGATACAAGCCTGGCAGATGGACTGGCAGGAGCAGGAAGATGCAAAAACGGGAGAGGCGGGAAATCTTCTTCTGGGTGCGCGACAGACTTATGAGGCAAACGGCGAACCGCAGTTGTATGCAGAGTTTGTCAAAAGCTGTATGGATAAAAAAATTGCAGATGGCGGATTTGTTTTTTTGGAGGAAGCAAAAGACAACTTTGTAAATATTCACAGCGGAAGAACGCTTTTCTTTTTACATGCGATGACCGGTGAGGAAAAATATCTGGGTGCGATCGAGGCGCTGATGGATGTGCTGCGCCGCCTTCCACGGAACGCGCGTGGTGTTTTTACGGCAGATGGTCAGGAAAACTGGGAGACGTCCGTGAAAAATCTGGCGTTTGTGCTGCCTTTTTATATGGAGTATGAGACGACCTTTGACAAAAAGGAAAAGTACAATGACATCATAAGTCAGGTGGAGCAGATGTATGATGATTTTACAAAGCTGCCGGAGATGCCGTCAGAGGAGAGCATCGGAAATTGTCTTGCAATGCTTGTGGATGTCATGGAGCATACCAGTATCGAAATCTACGAGCAATACCGCAAACTGCAGGATATTTTTAAGGCTGTTTTGAAAAAATGTCTGGCAGTATACGGACAGAAGGACTGCCGGGTGATCTATGCGGTATTAAAAGCGTGCCGGATGGGAATCCTGCTGAAGGAAAAATATGCCACGGACGCAATGGAAGCCTTCGACTGGCGGATAAAACACGGAAAAGAGGATGGCGCGCCGAGTGACGGATTTTATGTGATGGATGCTGCGCAGGAATCCATGCTAAAAAGAGAGATGGAGGCTTAAGATGAACGCTAAGATTTTGATGAAGACCGCGCGAAGTGCAGTGCTTGCATTAGAGGACGGTGGAATATATAATACGATAGAGACGTATCAGATTTTTTTGAATGGCACATGTTACAAAGAGACCGACACGGTAATTACGTCGCTGTTTGATCTAAAGCCGGAGACTGCCTATGAGGTGGAGATAAAAAAAGCGGATGGCACCGCGGTGGCAAACGTTTCGTTTCACACAGATTATGAGTTTGTCACATTAAATGTCCGCGATTTCGGCGCAAAGGGAGACGGCGAGACAGACGATACCAGGTTTATCCAGGCGGCAATTTTGGCATGTCCGAAGGACAGCCGCGTGCTGATCCCGAAGGGATGCTACCGCATTACCAGCCTCTTTTTAAAGAGCAATGTCAATATCGAGGTGGCAAAGGGAGCGGAGCTTTTGGCTTTTACCGACCGGAATTTATTCCCGAAGTTCCCGGCTCTGATCGAGAGTTATGATGAGACCGACGAATATAACCTGGGTACCTGGGAGGGAAATCCGCTGCCGATGTTTGCGGCAATCATCACCGGAATTGATGTGGAAAACGTGCGCATCTACGGAGAGGGCACATTTAACGGCAACGGTGCGAAGGACAACTGGTGGCACAATCCGAAGGTTATGGTAGGCGCATTCCGCCCGCGGATGTTTTTTATCAGCCATTGTAAAAACATTACATTGCAGGGCGTGAAGTTCTGCAACAGCCCGTCCTGGACGCTGCATCCGTATTTTTCAGATAATCTGAAATTTTACAATCTTGTGGTTGAGAATCCCAGCGATTCCCCGAACACGGACGGATTAGACCCGGAGTCCTGCGATAACATCGAGATCGCCGGAGTGCGTTTTTCTCTGGGAGATGACTGTATTGCGGTTAAATCCGGCAAGATTTATATGGGACGCAAGTTTAAAAAGCCATCCCAGAACATCCATATCTGGCAGTGTCTGATGGAGAACGGCCACGGCGCTGTGACCGTGGGAAGTGAGATTGGCGCCGGAGTGCGTCATATGACGGTGGAACAGTGCCGTTTTTCCCACACAGACCGGGGACTGCGCATCAAGACCAGACGCGGAAGGGGCGAGGATTCCGTTCTCGATGAGATTACGTTCCGGGATATTGAGATGGACCATGTGATGACGCCGTTTACCGCAAACGCATTTTATTTCTGCGATCCGGACGGCAAGACCGAGTACGTGCAGTCGAGGGAGAAATATCCCGTTGATTCCCGCACACCGAAGATGAAACGGTTCTGTTTCGAGAATATCCATGCGACGAACTGTCATGTGGCGGCGGCATATTTTGACGGTCTGCCGGAGTCTAAGATCGAGGAGATCGTTATGCGCAATGTCGAGGTATCTTTTGCCGAGGATGCCAAGTGCAATGTGCCGATCATGTCTGCCGGTGTGGAGCCGACCAGCAAGCGCGGACTCTATGCGCGAAATGTGAAAAAGCTGGTGCTTGACCATGTGTCTATTGAGGGAAATCTGGGTGAGAAGACGGAACTCATCGACGTCGATGAAGTCCTGTAAAAGGCAATAAAAACGAGGAGGTAGGTTATGCAGTTAGGAATACGTTTACACGATATCAAAAAGGCTCCCATCGAGGAGCGTCTTGCAATCGCAAGCGAGCAGGGGTTTTCCTGCGGTCATCTGGCACTGTCCAAGGTGATCTCGGAGTATCCGGTGGATGATGGGGCGCTGACACCGGGGTTTGCGTTATATATGAAAAAAATATTTGCAAAAAATAATCTGGATGTTGCAGTTTTGGGGTGCTATCTGAATCTGGCAAATCCGAATCAGGAGCAGTTAAAAAAGATCACGCACAAGTATATGGCGCACATCCGTTTTGCGTCTCTGCTTGGCGCGGGAGTTGTTGGAACAGAGACCGGCGCACCGAATGAGGAATACAAGCATGACGAGAACACGCACACCGAGGAGGCGTTACAGCTCTTTATCAAGAACCTGCGCCCGATCGTGGACTATGCGGAGAAAATGGGCGTGATCGTGGCGATTGAGCCGGTTTACAAGCATATTGTCTGCAACCCGAAGCGTGCGAGACGTGTGCTTGATGCGATTGATTCCCCAAATCTCCAGATTATCTTTGACCCGGTAAATCTGCTCGATATTTGCAATTATAAGGATCGCGATGCCATCATTGCAGAGGCGATCGAGCTGCTGGGGGATGATGTTGCGATGATCCACATCAAGGATTTTGTGGTGGAAGACGGAGCGTTAAAGTCCGTTGCTGCCGGAACCGGAGAGATGGATTACACCCAGATCATCCGCTTTATCAAGGAGCGCAAGCCGCATGTGCATGTGACACTGGAAGATACTGTGCCGGAAAATGCAGTGGAGGCAAGAAAGTATATTCAGGGACTCTGGGATGAGATGTAAAAACGATGGGATATAGAGAGAACGCAGTGGTAAGCATTTGAGTTTATCACTGCGTTTTTTTTCATTCATTAATTGTAGCGTAACACGGTATTTC
>CAVCFM010000122.1:0-5011 GCA_963601305.1 bacterium
CGGGCAGATCCAGAATGAATTGACCGGAAAAATCTGTGCGTCCTGCGATTCCTGCGCGTTGTGCTGGGAACGGGATTCATCGCCACTCTACGGTGTGATATCGAAAATGCTGGGCGGCATCTGGCAGAACGGCAGCGCGGACACACAGGTGGAGGAGGAATTGCAGCAGTATTGTAAAAAGAGCAGGGATATGGTGGAGGAAGCCGTGCGTGTATTCCAGCGCGTCAATCTGAACCATGCCTGGTACAACAGACTGCTGGAGAACCGCCAGGTGATCGCCGAACAGCTCGATGCCATGGCGTATATCATGGAAGACTGCGCCAGGGAGGAGCGGGTTTTGGATGTGCAGGAAAAACGCACCCTGGCAGAGATCCGTTACCGGGCGAAAGAACTTGGCATTGTGGTGGATGAGCTGCATTTGATCGAGCGTGTGGACGGCAGGGTAAAGTTGGAAGCCGTGTTAAAAAGCCGCTTCGGAGGCTGCATCTCCCTGAAATCATTTTTGCGGGCAAGCAGCCATGCAATCGGGAGAAAAATGCGTGTGGCTGCGGATGCACGCTCTTTTATCGGCAAGGAGGCGGTGCGGTTTGTATTTTTTGAGGATACGAATTATCGCAGCGTGCAGGGAATTGCCCGGTTAAAAAAGGATGAGGCAAAAATATCCGGGGATAACTTTTCGTTTTTGGAGCTGGACCGTGGAGAACTTCTACTCGGACTCTCGGATGGAATGGGTTCCGGGAGCACCGCATGCAAGGAGAGCGAGATGGTGCTGGATCTGGTAGAGCGTTTTATGGAGGCGGGATTTTCGGTTGAGACGGCAATCCGCATGATGAATTCGGCGATGGTCATGAAAGGGGAAAATGATCTGTATTCCACGGTGGATCTGTGTACGGTGGATCTCTACAACGGCATCGGCAGGATTTATAAGATCGGAGCGGCGTCCACTTTTGTGAAAAAAAAGGATGGTGTGTTTTGTATCCGCTCGGAAAGCCTGCCGGTGGGAGCGCAGACCGGCGTTGACATCGAGACCCATGATGTGCAGTTTGACAACGGTGATTTTGTTGTCATGGTGACGGATGGTGTGTTAGAATATTTACATGTTCCGGACCCGGAGGAGACGATGCAGGAGATTATTGAGAGTATTCAGACGAATAATCCGGGCATACTTGCAAAGAGGGTGATGGAACGGGTGCTTCTCTTTACCGGAGGGCATGCAAAGGATGACATGACGGTACTTGCCGCATGCATTTGGGAGAAATCATGATAAAAAAGATACGCACGACGATCGAGAAGAATAAATTAATAGAGCAGGGGGATTTTGTGCTTGCCGGGGTGTCCGGCGGGGCAGATTCCGTGTGTCTGCTGCTGGTGCTTCGGGAACTGTCCGGGAAAATCGGTTTTACCCTGGAGGTGGTGCACGTCGAGCATGGCATCCGCGGGGATGAGAGCTGCAAGGATGCTGTTTTTGTGGAGGAGCTGTGTGACAGGCTGCAGGTTCCCTGCCATGTGTGCCGTGTGGATGTGCCTGCCTTTGCAAAAAGAGAGGGACTCGGACTCGAGGAAGCCGCCCGCAGACTGCGCTATGAGGCATATGAGAATGTGGCAGGGGCAGCAGGAGTTTTACAGGTTAAGGTGGCGCTGGCACATCATGCAGATGACAATGCTGAGACCATGCTTTTTCAGATGGTGCGTGGCAGTGGACTCACCGGGCTTGCGGGCATGAGGGAGAGCCGGCCGCTCGGGGGGCGCGTGACGGTGATCCGTCCTCTGCTTGGCATGACAAGGGCGCAGATCGAGGCGTATTTGAAGCAGCACAGGCAGCCTTACTGCATGGATTCCACCAATATGGATACCGATTACAGCAGGAACAAAATCCGCCATGAGGTACTGCCGCGTCTCGCAGAGATCAACCCGCAGGCGGTTTTGCATATGCGGCAGAGCGCCGAGCTGTTACAGGAATTGTCTGATTATGTGGAGAGCGAGGTCACGCGGATGCAGGAGCAGGTGTGTGAATTTACCGGGGGACGCTGCCGGATGGAAGTGTCGGTTTTTCAGGCTTATCCGCATATTTTGCAGACGGAGCTGATACATCGCGTGATCGGAAGTACGGCTGGAAGCAGCAAGGACATTGGGACGGTGCATGTGGAGGCAGTGATCAAGCTGTTTGATTCGCAGGTGGGGCGGAGCATCAATTTGCCCTATCAGCTTGTGGCAACGCGGGTCTACGGCGGTGTTGCCATCGCAAAGGAAGATTTGCAGCAGACAGCAGGAGGGCGCACTTCCGATGAAAAGGAACAGATGCATCTGGAACTTGGCGCAGACAGCCTGAGGCGGCTGGAGACGGGGGAGACGCTGACCCTGCCGCTTACTACCGGAAGTATTTCGTTCCGTATCCTGGATTTTCGGGGAGAAATACCGGAAATTCCCAAAAAAACGTATACGAAATGGCTGAATTATGATAAGATTAAAAGCGGCTTGCAAATTCGCAGACGTATGGCGGGTGATTATCTCATCATAGATGATGAGGGGCATCGCAAGAAGCTGAAGGACTACTTTGTCGCAGAGAAGATTGCATCGGACAGACGGGATGACATCTGGCTGTTAGCGGATGGTGCAAAGATACTGTGGGTAGTCGGCGGCCGCATCAGCGCGGATTATAAGATAGAAGGACAGACCAAAAAAATATTAGAAGTACAGATAGTCGGAGGAAATGATTGTGAAGATTAAGAGCATTAATGTACATCTTACAGAGGAGCAGATTGCAGCACGTGTAAAGGAATTAGGACAGGAGATCAGCGAGGAATACGGCGATGAGCCGGTATGCCTGATCTGTATACTGAAGGGTTCGGTATTTTTTACCTGTGAGCTGGCGAAGAGAATTACATCTCCGGTTGAGCTGGAGTTTATGTCGGTTTCCAGTTACGGAGCAGGAACCACTTCCAGCGGTGTCGTGCGTATCGTGCAGGATTTGGGAACCAGCATTGAGGGCAAAAATGTGATTGTTGTGGAGGATATTATCGACTCCGGAAGAACATTAAGCTATTTATTAGAGAATTTGAAAACAAGAAATCCAAAATCATTAAAGCTGTGCACCTTGCTTGACAAGCCGGACCGCAGAGTTGTGGATGTGGCTGTCGATTATGTCGGCTTTGAGATACCGGATGAGTTTGTGGTAGGTTATGGATTGGATTATGACCAGAGGTACCGCAATCTTCCGTATATTGGATTTGTTGAGATAGAGGAATAAAAGGAGACGACAGGTTGAATAGTAAAAGAAACAGTTATAGAGGTTTTGGGATATATTTATTGCTGATATTGGCGATTGTCGGTATCTGGTACTGGATGGACGGCAACACGACGACCAACACCTATACCAGGGCATCGTTTGAGTCGGCGCTTGCAAGCAACCAGATCACGCAGATGAACATTTTGCCGAACCGTGAGGTGCCGACGGGTAATGTGCTGATCACACTGTCGGATGGCACGACACAGACATTGACGGTGACGGATGTGGGCGATTTTGAGAATTACTTGCAGGAACAGGGATTTACCGCGTACCTGGTGGAGAATCCGCCGGAGGAGAGCTGGTTACTCACACTTCTTCCGTACCTGATCATTTTTGCTGCGATGTTCATTTTCTTTATGATCATGACCAACCAGGCAGCGGCGAATTCCGGTGGCGGCGGCAAGATGATGAATTTTGGCAAGAGCCGTGCAAAGCTTATGAATGATGACCCGCAGAAGCGTGTGACGTTTGAAAAAGTGGCAGGTCTGCGGGAGGAAAAGGAAGAGCTGGAAGAGATCGTAGATTTCTTAAAGTCTCCGAAGAAATATACAAGACTTGGCGCAAGAATTCCAAAGGGAGTCCTTCTTGTGGGTCCTCCTGGAACCGGTAAGACATTGCTTGCAAAAGCAGTTGCCGGCGAGGCAGGAGTTCCGTTTTTCTCCATCTCAGGTTCCGACTTCGTGGAGATGTTTGTCGGTGTGGGAGCTTCCCGTGTGAGAGATTTGTTTGAGGAAGCAAAAAAGAACGCACCTTGTATTGTTTTTATCGATGAGATCGATGCAGTCGCAAGACGCCGTGGAACCGGTATGGGTGGTGGACACGATGAGCGAGAGCAGACCTTAAACCAGATGTTGGTAGAGATGGATGGTTTCGGTGTCAACGAAGGCATTATCGTGATGGCAGCGACAAACCGTGTAGATATCCTTGATCCGGCAATCATGAGACCGGGAAGATTTGACCGCAAGGTGCATGTGGGACGGCCGGATGTGGGCGGCAGAGAAGAGATCCTCGCAGTTCACGCCAAGAACAAGCCACTTGGCGATGATGTGGACTTAAAGCAGATTGCGCAGACGACAGCCGGATTTACCGGAGCGGATCTGGAAAACCTGTTGAATGAGGCTGCGATCGTTGCAGCGCGCGAAGACCGTGCGTTTGTGACACAGAATGATATCAAGAAATCTTTTGTAAAAGTAGGGATCGGCGCAGAGAAGAAGAGCCGCGTGATCTCCGACAAGGAGAAGCGCATCACGGCATTCCACGAATCCGGTCATGCAATTTTGTTCCATCTGCTCCCGGATGTCGGACCGGTGTATTCCGTGTCGATCATTCCGACAGGTCCTGGTGCGGCAGGATATACGATGCCGCTTCCGGAGCGGGACGACATGTTCAACACGAAGGGCAAGATGCTGCAGGATATTATCGTATCCTTAGGCGGACGTGTGGCTGAGGAACTGGTTTTTGATGATATCACAACCGGTGCATCCCAGGATATCAAGCAGGCGACCAAGATGGCAAAAGCCATGGTTACCAAGTACGGATTTTCCGATAATATCGGTCTTATCTGCTATGACAATGACGACGATGAAGTATTTATCGGCCGTGATCTGGCACATACACGCGGTTACGGCGAGGATGTTGCCTCTGCAATTGACCGCGAGATCAAGAACATCATCGATGACTGCTATGCAAAGGCAAAGGCGATGATCATGGAAAACCGGGATGTTT
>CAVCFM010000123.1:0-6812 GCA_963601305.1 bacterium
TAAATATTTTGTCCGGCAGATATTTTCCTGCCAGATACTGACAGGTGTGAAACAGCAGGGCATGATTCTCACTGAAAAACCACATAACATCATCGCCGGGTTCATCAATCCAATAGCGGTAATTTATCATTGCATCTTCGATTGCCTGCTTTACCTCCGCCCGAAGCATATCATAAAATTCATGATAGATATAAAGAATAATCGTAAAATGAAAATCTGAGCAATCCTTTCTCTGATTCACTCCACCAATCTCTTCCAGTATGTAATCCTGCGCTTCATCCACATTCCTGCCCAGTGTAAGTAATGCGGCTGCTTTGTATACATTGTTGATATTGTTTTCCGCAACAACCTCCAGCACACGCCGTTTTCGTTCAGCAATATCCACATTTTCATATTCCTGCCAGTCTTTTCGCGCTATCTGCACGCCGATTTTACGGCTTACCTGAATGTTTGTAGTTCGCAGTTCCACATTGAAATTATAATATGCCGGCGGGATCTCATCTGCGCCGAGAATTTCAACCTGTTTGTCACCGGGTTCAAGCTGATACTCCCGATGTGTGATCAGCACCTCCTGGTTCTGCATTTTCTCAATGAACTCACCCGGGCTGATCGTCACATACAAATCCAGCAATTCCGCTGTAGTGTTTGTAATGTTCAGATTGACACTGCTGCTTACATATGCTTCCCGTTCAAAATAGATATGCGTAAGCATCTCCTCATAAGCGTATACCCGATCAATGTCCGTATCCTCCGGCACTGGAAGAATCATCTTCGCCTGCTGCGTTCCAAGATAACGGATTTGGAAATAGTAATCGGTATCGCGCTCTGCCAGATCATCCAGGCAGATAACAAATTTATTTTTCCCTGCGCGAAGCGGTATCTGAACACTTGTGTGCTTTACCATGTTTCTTGTAAATGGCGCATAGTCTGTAATCAAACTATCATTTACCCAGACCGTCATTCCTCCGCAGGTAGACAGTTCAAACTCTGCCGTCTCAGCCTCCGGCACTTCAAGCCACGTATAACTGTATGTCCTAAGATACGTCGGGCAGTAATAGAACCCTGACTCCTCCACCCGGATATTTCCAAATGGAAAATATACATACAGCGGTTTTTTCTGTTGAAATACTGTTATCTCATCACCGATCGTCCTTTGGCTGATGTCTATATATTGCGGTGGCTTCACAGCCCGTTTTGCAACAAATTCTTTGCGGCACGGATTCTCATGAATTGCAAAGCCCTTCTTAAGCCACTCGTTTACCCTGCCGGACAGCACTGCCTTCTCAAATTTCTGCTGTTCCGTAAAAACTCCCGTTGTGATGAATCTGTTAAGGTACTCTCCTGTGTGAATCGTGTAACTTAATTTTTTCAACTTCTGCCCCTCCTTAAATACTTATTCTTTTACACCGCCTGCCGTCATGCCGCCAATAATCTGGTTCTGGAACAGCAGGAACACAATAATTACCGGAACCATGGAGATAACTGACATTGCCAAAAGACTGCTCCAGTCAATAGACAGTTCGCCCGAAAAGTTTGCCAATGCTATCTGCAGCGTAAATTTGGATTTTGAATTGATAACCAGCTTCGGCCACAGATAATCATTCCATCTCCACATGAAGGAAAAAATACACAGTACCGCAATTACCGGTTTTGCCATCGGCAGCATGATCCTCAGGAAAATCTTCAACTCCGATGCGCCATCAATTCTTGCCGCCTCCATATAATCGCTCGGGATCCCCATATAATATTGTCTGACCAGAAATACCGCCGTAGGTGACGCCACCGCCGGTATGATTAGTCCCCACAGGCTGTTGTACAGATGCGTCGCTACGATCACTTTGAAAATAGGGATCATGATTACTTCCAACGGCACCATCAGTGTGCAGATCACGATCGCGAACAATATCTTACGTCCTTTAAAATCATATTTTGCAAACGCATACCCGGACATCACATTGACAACGACCGTCAATATCGTCGCCACAATGCTGACAAATACAGTATTTTCAAAATATTGCAGGAAATCACCCTTGGCAATTGCAGCCACATAATTTCCCAGCGTCGGATGTTCTGCAATCAGTCTTGGCGGCCATGAAAACAGTTCGCCGCTGGGCTTGAAGGATGAAAAAATAACCCACACGATCGGCATTAAAAAAATAAAACATAAAACCGCAAGCAGCACATACAACAATATATTTACCAATACCTTTTTATTCTTAATTGACATCCTGCTCACCTCCTCTGTTCAGGCGGAATTGTACCGCAGTCAAAAGTGCCAGCAAAACAAACAGTACCATTGTCATCGCACATGCATATCCCATTTTGCTTTTTTCAAAACCAGTTTCCTGGATCATCTGTACCATAAACTTTGTCGCTCCTGCCGGTCCGCCTTTCGTCAATGCATAGACCAGTGGATAGGTTTTAATGACATTTACCGTCGAAAGAACCATAACCAGAAGTGTGGTCGGTTTCAGCAGCGGCAATGTAATAAACCGGAACTGCTGCCATCCGGTTGCTCCGTCAATTCTTGCAGCCTCGTAATAGGTTTCCGATATGGACTTAATTCCAGCGATAAACATCACCATATAATATCCTGCCATGCTCCATATCGACACAAAGATAACAATGAACATTGCCAGCTTAGAGTCGGTCAGCCATTTTACGTTTTGCCCGCCACATGCCGTTATCACATAATTGATGACCCCGAATTCCTCTCCAAACAAAAACCTCCAGGAAAGTCCCACAACAATTGTGGAAATCATGATCGGCCAGTAGAAAACTGCACGGAAAAAGTTACTTCCCTTGATTTCCCGGGTGAGCAGCATCGCCAGTCCCAGGGCGGAAACCATGATCCCCGGCACTGTGATCACCGTAAAGAAAATCGTATGCCGGAACGATGCCCAAAAACTGCTATCCGTCAATAATTTCTGATAATTATCCAATCCGACAAACTCCTGTGGGTTGATTCCATCCCATTTTGTGAGTGATATCCAGAATCCGTTTACCGCCGGGTAAAACAGGAATACTGCAAATATCACTATTGTCGGCAATAATAGTAAATACGGGAAAATTTTTTGTTCAAAACTCTTCATTTTTTCTGCCCCTTTCTTTATTTTTTATTATTATAGCACTAAAAAAAAACGTTTTTTCTCATATTACTATACAATTACACCAAATTATTGCTTTTCTGTAAGCAAAAAGATGCCGCCGACATATGTGTTTCTGATTGAAACGCACATATCGGCGGCATCCCTTCTTATATTCTTGTCATTCTATTCTTCCGTTGCTGTCACAGTCTCTGTCTCCGTACTCTCTACGGTAGTGGTGAAGAGGTTGTCAAAGGATACGCTCTCCCAAACCTTGTCATTGACGGTCCAGGTGTGCTCCTCCTGCCAACTTGCAAGTGTCTCATCATAATAATCACTCTGACGGTCACTGATGATGTTCTGTCTGTTCTCCTCGGTTGCCTCCTCATCTGTCACTGCATCCAGACGTACCACATAATAAAATCCGTCTGTGTCGATGACATCGGATACCTCACCCTCGTCCAGATCCTGTAAAGCTGCCAGCACATCCTCGTCGATCGTGGTGTCATCCGCGGTAAATGTTCCGCTGTTTACGGTGTAGTCATACTTCTCTGCCGCGCTCTCTAAGCTGTCTGCCTTTGCCTCGGTCACAAATGTTCCGAATGTCTTCGCCAAAGCAGCTTTCTCATCATCGGTATACTCCACCGTATTGCCATCCTCGTCTGCATAAGATGTCGTTCCCACACGGACATAGCTGTACGCACTGGTATTGGCCTCCTCGTCGCTGACATCTGTGTCGGCATCAGCGATCACTGCATCATACATCTTGTTCTGTAAAGTCATCAGCGTCAGGTATTCCTCTACGATCTCCTGGTCTGCGCCGAGTGCATCCAATGCTTTCTCATCGTTGTCAGCGATAAATGCTGCTGCCGCCTCAGTGATGGCTGCCTTCTCATCGTCGGTGATCTCCACGCCATACTCCTCGGCATGTGTCTGCAATGTATAGGTCTCAAAGAGGCTGTCTAACACGCCGCTCTTAATCTCCTCCTGCATGGTGTTGCCGTTGCCATACAGATCGGTAGACCACACGGAATCTCCGAAATATGCTGTGTAAAAATCATCGTAGCTTGCCTGCTGCAGACGCGCTGCAAAATTCGCAAGTCCCAGTGACACCTCTGTATCATCAAATGTTGCCACTACTGCATCTTTATCTACTTCGCCGCATCCTGCAAATACAGATGCTGCCATAACGCCGCCTAACAGTAATACGGCTGCTCTTGTTCTCTTCATATATACCTCCCATTTTTCGACAATCGCTTGCTCTATTATAGTGCTTTTTGGACGATGCCGCAACCTCTTTCATGCATTTTTCACAGTTTTGCTCCGTCCTCTTTTGCATCCTGTCCGGTCAAAATTCTGATGGCATCCTGCAAAAATTTTTCCAGGATATCCATGGCATCCACATTTTTTACCTTGGAATTCTTCTTGAGGAAATAGATAAAACATGGCGCCTTGGCATCTGTCTGGAATTTCACGTAAGGGTCGTATGCCGCCACAAGCTCCGGAATTTTTAACACGTCGATCTTCGCCTTCTCATACAGCGTGAAGCGTATCGTATCCGCCTTCTGGGACACCTCGGTAAAATACGCCCGGTGTGCCATGGATTTTACCCTGACAATATAGAGTAAGTTCTCGACGGATTTTGGCGGATCCCCGAAACGGTCGATCAGCTCCTCTAACATCTCCTCCGTCTCTTCCTCCGACTCAATGCCCGCAATGCGCTTGTAGATATCAAGCTTCTGCATCTCGTTGGGGATGTATCCCATAGGAATGTAGGCATCGATATCGATGTCGATCGCCGTGTCGAAGCTCTCCTCCACAGCAATTCCCTTCGCCTCTTTTACCGCCTCGTTTAGCATCTTGCAGTACAGATCATAGCCCACGGCTTCCATGTGCCCGTGCTGTCTTGCGCCGAGCAGATTGCCGGCTCCACGGATTTCCAAGTCACGCATCGCAATTTTAAATCCACTGCCAAGCTCCGTGTATTCCTTGATCGCCGCCAGACGCTTTTCTGCAACTTCTTTTAACATCTTATCCCGCTTATACATCAAAAACACATAGGCGGTGCGGTTTGAGCGCCCGACTCTTCCGCGGAGCTGGTACAGCTGGGAGAGTCCCATATTGTCCGCATCGTGGATGATCATCGTGTTGACGTTGGAGATGTCAAGTCCGGTCTCAATGATCGTAGTCGATACTAACACATCGATCTCTCCATTGATAAAACGATACATGATGTTCTCAAGCTCTGTCTCCTTCATCTGCCCGTGGGCATAGGCGACATTCGCCTCCGGGACAAGCTCTGCGATCTTGGTCGCCACATCCGCGATCTCCCGCACGCGGTTGTACACATAATACGCCTGTCCGCCCCGGGCAAGTTCCCTTGAGATTGCCTCGCGCACCAGCTCCTCGTTGTATTCCATGACATAGGTCTGTATCGGGATACGGTCCATCGGCGGCTCCTCGAGCACGCTCATATCACGGATCCCGATCAGGCTCATATGCAGTGTCCGCGGGATCGGGGTTGCCGTCAGCGTCAGCACATCGATGTTCGTTTTTAACTGTTTGATCTTCTCCTTGTGGGCAACGCCGAAGCGCTGTTCCTCATCGATGATCAACAGCCCCAGGTCCTTGAAGACCACATCCTTTGACAGCAGGCGGTGGGTTCCGATGATAATGTCCACACTGCCTTTTTTGATGCCTTCCACGGTCTTTTTCTGCTCTACATTGCTGCGGAAGCGGCATAGCAGATCCACATTGACCGGGAAATCCTTCATGCGCTGCACAAAATTGTTGTAGTGCTGCTGCGCCAATATGGTCGTCGGCACCAGAAATGCCACCTGCTTGCCGTCCTGCACAGCCTTAAACGCCGCGCGGATGGCAATTTCCGTCTTGCCATATCCCACATCGCCGCATATCAGGCGATCCATGATCTTGTCGCTCTCCATGTCCGCTTTGGTGGCTGCGATGGCGATGTCCTGGTCCTCAGTCTCCTCGAACGGGAACATCTCCTCAAATTCACGCTGCCACACCGTATCCGGGCCAAAGGCAAATCCCTTGTCCTGCTGCCGCACGGCATACAGTTTTACCAGATCCTGGGCAATCTCCTTGACTGCTCCGCGCACCTTCGACTTCGTCTTGCCCCATTCCTGACCGCCCAGCTTATTGAGCTTCGGCTTCTTGGCATCCGAGCCGGCAAACTTCTGGATGAGTTCCAACTGCGTCGCCAGGATATACAGATTGCCGCCACCGGCATACTCAATCTTGATGTAATCCTTGACGGTCTTATCCACCTCGATCTTCTCGATACCTCGGTAGATGCCAAGACCGTGGTTCTCGTGAACCACATAATCTCCGATATTCAGATCGGTAAAGCTGGCGATCTTCTCTCCCTCGTAGGTCTTGCGGCGCTTCTTTTTCTTCTTCTCTCCGCCAAAAATATCGCTCTCCGATATCACGACGAACTTTAACATCGGATACTCATAACCCTTTTTGACCTTGCCGTAGCTTACCATAATCTCTCCGGCTTTTATCTCATGGTCAAAATCCTCCGAGTAAAAAACATTCAGCCCTTCCTCCATCAGGTCCTGCGCCAGGCGTCCCGCCCTCGTGCGCGAACTTGACAAAAGGACGATCCGGTAACCGTTTTTCTTGTAGCGCGTCAGATCCTTGACCAACAGTTCGAAACTGTTGTTGTACGGATTTACCGTCTTGGAGTCAATATTGATG
>CAVCFM010000124.1:0-4220 GCA_963601305.1 bacterium
CGGTTGGTGTGTACCAAAAGTCCCTCGACATGATTGTCCTTGCAGAGTTTCACACGCTTGTCTCTCGCGTACTCTAAGTTGATCGCGTTCGGCACTTTTGCATAGGCACGGCACATATCGTCAAAGTCTTTGTAGATAAATCCAAAAGCGTCTGCATAAATGGTGGTTACCATGTTGATTCCACGGCTCTTAAGTCCGGTGGATGTCACACGCAGCCATGGCCAGCAGGCAATTCCCTCGAACATGATACGGTATTTTTCTTCCGCACGGAATGTGGAGGTTCCGTTGGTGTGATTGTCCTCGTACTCTTTTAACAATGTCTCCATTGCCTCGGCTGCCTCTTTTTTACCGCGGGCGGTTACCATAACTGCCATGTGGTTTAACAGGTCAAAACCGTTGAACGGGGATGGCTCATAGTGAGCGGTTGCCGTTGCTTTTAACCAGGCTCTTGAAGTACGTCCGGAGTACTCCATAACCTCTTTGTATTTCTCATCGCTCCATTTTTTACCGGTAATCTCTTCGAGCTGCTTGATTGCTGCTAAAAACTGTGCCTTGATGTAGGCTGTCTCAGCATCTGACACCTCATAGTCCGGGTTAAACGGGATATCGATCATAATCATCGGAATATGTAATTCTTTGGACAGATTCTCATACCATTTGATCATACAGTTGCAGATATTGTTACAGCACAGCAAAAAGTCCGGCTGCGGCATATCCTGTCCATCGCACTGTTTTACCTTGGCGTAAGCAAGGCTGATACGCGCATACGCACAGATATCGTTGGAATAGCCATCTGCCTCACTGGTCTCGCACATGGACTCGCCGTATCCTCTCGCAGCGATTGCTGCTGCCTGATTCTCCGGGTAAACCACATAAAGTCCCAATGTCTCAGGGATCTCTACCGGGAAGTTGCTGGAACACCAGCCCACCAGCTCGCCTCTCTCCTTCGCCTCGATTGCGTCAGAATATGCCTTCGCTGCAATCTGACCTAATTTGTACTTTGCAGAGTTCGGGTCAACCGGCCTTTTCTGCTTTTTTACTTCTTCTGCCATAATCGCTACACTCCTTTGCTTTTTTCGTTTATGATATGTCGACTTGTCGACAAGTTATCCAGTACTATCATAACAGAAAAAGGAAAAAATGTAAAGAAAAAGGATTGATGCAGTGCACCAATCCTTCTGGCTTTCTCATTTTAAAATCGTTAATAAATCTGAAAATGTCTGAAGCGTGTAGTCCGCCTTGCCGCAGTTGACCGCATCTCCGATCGCCGCCGTTTTCATGCCTCCTGCAATTCCCGCATCAATACCGGCTTCGGCATCCTCAACAACCAGACAGTCTTCCGGCTTCTCGCTCAAAAACTCTGCTGCCTTTTCAAACACTTCCGGGTCCGGCTTTGACTTTGTGATATTGTTGCCGTCGGATATCTTATCGAAGGCATCGAGCAGCTCGACGCGCTCCAAGATAAACTTCGCATTCTTGCTCGAAGAGCCCAGCGCAATGCCATAGCCTCTTTTTCGCAGCTCTGCGAGTGTATCGCGCACCTCTTTGCTCACATCCGCCGGTGTCATCGTCTTAAGCAGTTCCCGGTATGTCTCGTTCTTCTCCGCTGCCGGCGCCTCTTTTTTCTCCTGGGACAGCGGTTCGCCCTCGTAACGCTCTAAGATAATCTCTAAGCTGTCCATACGGCTGACACCGCGCAGACGGTTGTTGATCTCCTCGTCAAAATAAATTCCCATAGAGTCCGCCATTTTTTTCCAAGCCTGATAGTGGAACTTGTCCGTAAAAACAATGACTCCGTCTAAATCAAAAATAGTTGCTTTTAAGCTCATAACGTTCATTCCCCTTTCTTCTTGATATCTGCAAGCTGATCCTTACGCACAAAGAAGGATGCCTTTTTGTATCTCGCACGGCACAGTGATGGTCCGAGAGGGCTTGCATCGATATATTTGTGATGCAATTCATTTTCCACTGTCACGGTTCCGTCTAAAATCGCATCGGCCAATCCGATGTAATCTAAGATATATTCTTTTGCAATCGGAGCGCCGTTGTGGTTCGGACAGCAGAAATCAAATTCATCTCTGTGCTCCCACAGTTTTTCCATGTTGGCTTTGTGCTGTTTCACTCTGCCTGCAAAATCATATGGATGATTTGCATCCTCTGCGATCTCATACATCAGAACCTGTGCGGACTCCAGCTCATCGCCGACGAACAGCAGTCTGGAATTCTTATCTAAAAATGCAAGGCTGCCATTGGAGTGCGCGGTGATGTCAAAGACTTCAACCTTGCGGTCACCCAGATCGATCACGTCACCCTCACTGATAAATTTTTTCTTATAATCCGGGTGCGGCAGTTTTGTGATATCACACGGACCGCCCTCGAATGTGGCAAAATCTACCGGTGCATTCGGGTGCATCATAACTTCGTCAAAATAGCCGTTGCCCCCTGCATGATCTAAGTGACCGTGGGTGTTTACCACCACGATTGGCTTATCTGTCAGCTTTTCGCAATAGCTCTTCAAATCGCACAGGCCGTATGCCGTATCGATGAGCAGCGCCTTCTCTTCGCCCTCAAGCAGATACATATACAGTGTGCCGTCAAGACCTGTGATAAACCAGGTGTGTGCGTCATATTTCCAGTTTACGAATGTTCCGAAAATCTCTTCCGGTGTTGGCATGTGATCCATTGTAATTCCTCCCTTTTATCCAATATCCGTTATGCAAACAATTGCGAAATTATCTCCTACCAGCGCAGCAGCGAGAACAGTTTTTCTGTTGCTGCACCCACATTCTGTGGATTAAATCCCATAAAGAACATAAATGGCAGTTCGCCCAATGTTAAGTTCATGTTTTCCTTATCCTGGCTTACGATCATACCGTAAGCCTGCGGCAGCGTCTTCTGCAAAATATCCATTGCCTCCGCATCCCCTGCAAGCTCGGCTAATCTGGTGCTCTCATCGTATACCTTGCGGTAATCCTTTGTCGGCATATAGGAAAATTCATATGTTCCCGCATCCAGTGTGATTTTTCCTTCTGTAGAAACGGTCATGCCATCCGGCACGCCTGTCACATTTTTGCCATCACAGCGTGGCAATGTCACCTCTGCGGTGCAGTCAAACGGAATTTCCACATGCAGTGCAAATGTGCCGTCTTCCCGGATGTTCCAGTTTGAGACATAGTTTCCGCAGACCGAATCATAGCTTGCCTTAAAATAGCGGAACTTCATGTCCGGGACAGGTGCGATCACCGCATGTTTAAAGCCCGGTGTCAGCGCCCGGATCCCGCCCACATAGGCATATAAAAATTCAACGACGGAACCGTAAGAATAATGGTTAAACGAGTTCATACCGGTGCCGCTGCAGGTGCCATCCGGCAGCAGGGAATTCCAGCGCTCCCAGATGGTCGTTGCTCCCAGATTTACGCAGTAGAGCCAGCTTGGGAAACCTTCCTTGAACAGGAAATGATACGCCAGATCTTCCATTCCGTTTTCACAGAGTGTCATACACAGAAGCGGTGCACCGACAAAGCCGCATTTTATCTCATAGCAATCCTTTTTCAGGCGGTCCTTGAACTGATTGATTAGCACCTCTTTGCTGCGGTATAAGCCGAATTTTAAGGCGATGATATAAGCTGCCTGGGTATCCACGGAAAGTCTTCCGTTCGGTGTGAAATACTCGTCTAATACTGCTGTCTTTATCTTCTCCGCCAGTTCTCTGTACGAAGCCGCATCTTTTTCGTATGCGCTCTTTGTGCTCTCGTCTGCATCCACAGCGAGGTTCTCTGCCGTCTTAGCCAAAAGCTCGGTTGACTTGTAGTAGTACACGGCACCGATGTAGTCGTCGTCCGTGCTTCCCTTAAAGCTCTGCTCGGTGACACCGTCTAATGCCAGCCAGTCGCCGAACTGGAATCCCGGACGGAACAGATAGCGATGTCCCTTTTTCTCATCGACACGGGTCATGTAATCCACCCAGTCTCTCATCAGCGGATAGTATGCTTCCATCTCTTTTAAGTTGCCGAACTTCTCATAGATATTTGCCGGCATAAATGTCGCCACGTCGCCCCAGACGCTGCATGCTTCGCCAAACGACTCCAGGTTCGGAATGTAGTTTGGCACGCCGCCATCGCAGCGCAGCTGCTCACTCCGCAGATCGCGCAGGAACTTATGGAAAAACGCCCGTGTGTCCATGTTGTAGCAGGCGGTCGGCGCAAATACCTGTGCATCGC
>CAVCFM010000125.1:0-2759 GCA_963601305.1 bacterium
CTCCTTTAACACCGCACCGCCATGGATCGTTTCCGGGTATTTTACATGTCCGTAAAATGCAAACGGTCCCGCCGGCGAATCGCTGACAGCCACTCCGATTTCCGGGTAAAAACTGAAGCAGTAGTACAGATAATATCTTCCGTCCGGTCCCTTTGTGACATCCGGCGCCCACAGCTGCATCTTGCCATCCGCGTTGGACGGGTCCTGATCTTTCCGGTAGATCACGCCCTCGTATCTCCAATCCTTCGGATTGTCCACCGGTGCCGACCAGGTCACATAATCCTGCTCACAGTACACCTTGCCGTCCGCCTTGTCGTGGGAACCATATATGTAGATCCTGCCGTCAAACACATGCGGCTCTCCATCCGGTACATATTCTGTCAATGGTAAATATGGGTTAAAAATCTGTTCCATGTAAAATCCCTCCTATCGAGTAAAGAGGCTGACCGGATAAAACCGGCCAGCCTCTCACAAAAGCCTCTGTGCGGCTTTCTGCCGTATGATATTTTTGATTGCTAGTTCTGCTCTGCTGCCCACTCGTCTAACTGTGCCTGTTTTGCATCCATGACATCCTGAAGTCCTGCTGCATACAGTGCATCGTTTAATGCATCAATGGTGCTCTGTACGTTTGCAGCTCCGACAGAACCGGTGCTAAGCGCTGCACGGTAAGTCTCATATGCATTGGTCAAAGCTGTGATCTCTGTGGAGTAGTCTGAGCTGTCCCACATAAAGCCGTAAGCCGGTGAATAGTATGCCCAGTCGTTGTGTTTCTGGAGCTGCTCCCAGTAATCTGCGGTCTTGGTTCCATCGTTCCATACGAAGGACTGGAACTGGTTACCCATTGCCCATCCGGTGTTCTGGTGGTATTTGTAATTGGAACCATCCTCGCCGTCTACAAAGTATGCGGTTCCGTCATCGAGTAACTGATAGTTGACGTCCTCGATACCATACTGCCACATGTTGTATACGGTTGGGTCGCTGTAAAGTGCGGAGATAAAGCGGAATGCCATCTCAGGATCTTTGGACTGGGAAGCGATACCGGTATCGATAAAGGATACGTTGGTGGTGCAGATATATCCGTCATCGGTTGGGTTGATGTAAAGCACGTAGCATTTGCATCCGTTTGCTGCCTCTGCCTCTGCGAGGAATCCAGGTTTGATCGGTGATGCGTAGGAGAAGGTGTTGCCTGCCTTCATCATCGTTGCGGTTCCCTGTGTATCGGTAGCTGCATCCGGATAAATATATCCTGCATCGTACCACTCAGCTAACATGGTTACGGTATCTAAGTAGTTCTGGGTCTCGAACTCATTTACAAGTGTTAATCCGTCACGGTCTGCATTCAGATCCAGCACACCAAAGTTATCAACCATCGTATCGAATGCGACGAAACGGTTCAACTGGTCAGAGTTGTAAAGGTAAAGTGGATACATATCCGGATGTGCTTCCTTGACTGCCGCAAAGATGTCAGCAGCTTCATCCCATGTGATCGATGTTCCTGTGTATGTATCACTGTTCTCTGCATCGAGGTTGTATTTCTCGGTCAGTCCAAGCTCATCACAGATATCAGCTCTCATGCACAGACCGCCAAGCTCAACAGACTCTTTGTTTGCCGGGAATCCGAATAAAATACCGTTCATGCTGCCAACAGTTGCATTTGCCTCGCTGCCCAGCGCCTCCACAATCTTGGCACCGTCATCGCTTGCAAGTAATTCTGACATATCGTAAATACCGCCCATGTTGATCCAGCTTGCTGCGTAGTTAAACATGATCGTCAATACGTCTAACTCATCTCCACCGGAGAGCATCAGCTGTGTCGTTGTCTGATAATCTGCAAAAGAAACCGGAAGGAATTCTACTTCCATCTGATAATTCTCTCTCATGTACTCATTTAAGGCATCCTGCACGGCACTGCGCGCTGCATCATCCTGCTCATAGAACTCAAGGTACTCAAACACCAGATGATACGGGTTGTCTGCGGTATAAGTTCCAACGGATGTGGTTGTCGTGCCATCGCTTGTGACTGCTCCCATCGTGTCTGAGCTGCCGCTTCCTGCACTCTCTGTTGTGCCCGCGCTTGAACTGCTGCTTGAGCTGCTTCCTGTGCTGCTTGAACTACTGCTTCCTGCATCAGAGCTGCCACCACAGCCCGCAAGTGTTGTAACTGCCATTGCAGCTACGAGAAATGCACTTACAATTCTTTTTTTCATACGAAAATCCTCCTTTTGCAATACTTTTTGCAATACATTATATATATTTTGCACAGACCTTCTGTGCCAAATACCACGTTAACCTTTGACACCGCCAAGGGTAAGTCCCTTGGAGTAATACTTCTGGAAGAATGGGAATATCAGCATGATCGGCAGGATTGCGATAAATGCGATCGCCATCTGGATCGCAGTGGACGGGATCGTTGCCGCTGCGGAATTCACATTCGAGTTCGAACTGGTTGCCAGATACTGGATATTCGTCACCATCTGGTTCAACAGGTTCTGTACGTTATAGAAGTCTTTTCTCTTAACCAGATAATATAATCCGTTGGTCCAGTCATTCCAGTAAGTCAGTCCTGCGAAAGTTCCCATTGTGACAAGGATCGGCTTGCCAAGCGGGATCACGACGCTGCGGAAGATCTGAAACTGTGTCGCACCGTCGATCTCAGCCGCCTCGTAAAGGCTGTCCGGAATACTCGTTGTAAAATAGGTACGGATCATCATGACGTTCCATGCACTTACTAAAAAGTTCGGCAACAGCTGTGCCCAGAG
>CAVCFM010000126.1:0-3518 GCA_963601305.1 bacterium
ATTCATATCTTATCCTCTCTTCCTTCCCTGCTACTGTGCCAGCACGGTCTCTAAATCTTTTACAGCGGTCTGATACTGTTCCTGGGTCATGACACCGTGATGCCATTCTTTGTGATTTTCCATAAAGGACACGCCCTTTCCCTTTACGGTGTGCGCGATCACTGCGGTGGGTTTTCCCTTCGTCTGGGCTGCCGCCTCGTATGCTTTTACCAGCTCCTCACAGCAATTTCCGTCCTTCACCTCGATGACATTCCAGCCAAATGCCCGGAACTTATCGCCAAGCTCTGAGGAATCCATGACTTCCTTCGTGGTTCCGGATATCTGAAGTCCGTTGACATCCACGGTCGCGCAGAGATTGTCTAACTTGTAGTGTCCGGCTGCCATCATTGCCTCGTAGTTTGAACCCTCTGCCATCTCGCCGTCACCCAGCACGACATAAGTGCGGTAATCTTTTTTGTCCATTTTGCCCGCGATCGCCATGCCGACTCCCACTGCCAGACCGTGTCCTAATGAACCGGAATTTATCTCAATTCCGTTGATCTCTGTGTTCGGGTGTCCGATAAATTTGGAATCGTAGGCGCTGAATGTCTCGATCGCCTCCTGCTTGTCAAAAAATCCCCGATCGCCAAGTACCATATACAGTGCGTCCACGCAGTGTCCCTTGCTCAGCAAAAACCGGTCTCTGTCCGGGGAAGAAAAATTCTCCGGTGAGACATTCATCACGCGGTAATAGAGCACCGTCAAAATGTCTACCACACTCAGATCTCCGCCGACATGTCCCGCTTTTGAGCGGTAGATCTCCTCGATAATATCACGCCGCAGTTCATATGCTTTTCTCGTTAATTCGTCCATTTCAAACCTCCATTTACTTACCGTGGATATATGCTTTTACCTCGTCCTCAATGTCATCGTACAGATCCGGTGCCACACCGATGTACTTACATGCCTCATAGAGCACTGGAACAACGTCCTTATGGATGCCGACACAGTGATGGATATAAGGACCTTCGACGATTTTTGCCTCGAGACGTTTCCAGTTCTCCACCTCTACCCAGACATAAGTTCCCTTGGTATACGGTCCATCCACACCCTTTGCATTGCCCAGCAATAAGGAATATTCGCCGTTGTCTCCGTCAAAACGGCAGAGCGTCATCTCTCCGTGCTTTGCCTCTGCCTCCACAGCGCCCGGATAGTCAAATGCCAGCGGATAACCGATGGTCGGCTTGCAGCCAAGGCAGGATAACGGCCACGGACCACAGTGCTGCAACAGTTCGCCATTTTCGTTGTCCGGATGGCGCACCGTCCAGTCTGCAAAGAAAGTTCTCGCCTCATCCATTCCGGCAGCCTCACACATCAGCGCTGTGATCGCACCGTGGATATCGGTCTCGCAGACAAGTGGGAATCCCTCCTCATTTAAAAGGCTGTTTGCCGCACACGGCATAATTCCGATCTCACTCTGTAACGCATTCCAGCACTGGATTGCTCCTGCGTTGCAGCCGTACTGCTCTGCTAATTTCTGCATAGCGATTTTTAAGGCAGCAATATTCTCAAGCTCCTCATCTTTTACCGTGATGTTAAAATGGCTCCTGCAATATGCGATGGTCTCATGTAATTCTGCCTGGTCTTCTTTTTTTACCCATGCCATCTTCTCGGTCAGCTCCGGCAGTGGGATCGGTGCAAGCTGAATATTGAACTTCTCTAACAGCTCACCCTCGTTGCACATGGTGGACCAGAAATCAAACGGACGCGGTCCGATCTGTAAAATACGGATGTTGCGGAATGTCTTTACCACGTTACAGACTGCAAGGAAATTGCGGATGCCACGCTCAAATTCCGCATCCTCCAACCGGCAGTTGCACAGATAGGTAAACGGCACCCCAAAGCGGCGCAACACTTTTCCGGTTGCAAAAAGTCCACACTGGCTGTCGCGCAGACGGATTCCGTTCTCATCCGGGCGCTCATCCCTCGGTCCCCACAAAAGCACCGGCACATTTAAGTTCTTTGCCAGACGGGCAACCTCATATTCCGTTCCGAAGTTCCCGTGTGGGAAAAATAAACCGTCAATGCCTGCAGCCTTGAACTTTTCCTCGATGCGGATGCGGTCGTTATCGTCATGGAGCAGACCGTCCTCCGCGATATCATCGATATCGACAAATTCCACCTGCATTTCTCTTAATTTCTCTCTGGTTAAGTTCGCGTACTTCACTGCATCCGGTGCAGAAAAAATGCTGCGTCTGGTCGGCGCAAATCCCAATACAATTTTCTTCATGGCTTCCTCCTCCATTTTTGACACTCAGTTATCTGATAGCTTTATTATCTGTTCCGCCAGACTTAATATCAATTGAATATTAAGTGTATTTCAGTTGTATATTGACTTAATTTACTTAATTCTATAGACTTAATTTAGAAATGACGTTATCCTAACATTACGAAACAACGTGCACTCTGGCGTCTGCCCGGGCAGACCTGAAACGAGGTAAACCATATGTCTATCACCGCAAAGGAACTTGCTAAAATACTGAATTTATCGGAAGCTGCCATCTCCATGGCGCTGAATAATAAGCCGGGGGTCAGCACCCAGACACGAAAAAAAGTCATAGCGACCGCAAAAGAGTACGGCTATGACTTTTCCAAACTTGCAGAGACCGAGCACGAGACGGTCTCCAACGGCTCTATTTACTTTTTATTGTACCGCAGACATGGCGCCGTGGTGTCCGACACGCCTTTCTTTTCCCAGCTGTCGGAAGGGATCGAGGCGGGCTGCCGCAGCGCACATTATCATATGAACCTCTACTATCTGTATGAGACGGACGATATCGAGGCCCAGCTAAAAGAAATCATCCGCTTAGGCTGCAAGGGCATCATCCTGCTTGGCACCGAGATCCAGGAGGCAGACTTTAAGCCATTTTCCAAGCTTCCGGTACCTCTGGTGCTGCTGGATTCCTATTTTGAAAATTACACGACAGACTGCGTGCTCATCAACAATGTGCAGGGCGCTTATCTCGCCACCCGGTACTTAATCGCAAACTGCAAGACACAGCCCGGCTATCTGCACTCGTCCTATCACATTCAGAATTTTATGGAGCGGGCAGACGGTTTTTACAAGGCGATCCGCACCAGCGGCATGTCCACCTCACGCTCAATTGTGCACAAATTAACCCCTTCCGTAGAAGGGGCTTACGCTGATATGTTAGCTCTGATCCAGAGTAAGGAACCTCTGGCAGATGCCTATTTTGCGGACAATGACCTGATCGCCGCCGGTGCCATCCGGGCGCTTAGGGAGTGCGGCTACCGCATCCCAAAGGATATCTCCATCGTGGGATTCGACGATATGCCACTCTGCACTTATGTGGAGCCGCCGCTTACCACCGTCCGGGTTCCCAAACAATATATGGGCGAAATCGCGGTCAAACGTCTCGTGGAACTAATCGAGACCAAGAACCCTGCCCCGCTGAAAATTGCGGTTGAGACGGAACTCGTCAAGCGCGGGAGCGTACTTCCCGCCTGACAATCCCATG